>JABFXB010000312.1 GCA_013361975.1 Dermatophilaceae bacterium | reverse complement strand
ACCGCGCGCAGGTCCTCCGGCGTGTGCACCTCGGCGTCGGTGAGCAACGGACTGCCGACCACGACGGCCATCGCCTTGGCGCGCGAGATCGCGACGTTCAGCCGGTGGAGGTCGTAGAGGAACGACACACCGCGAGGCGCGAGCGCGGCGCTCGTGCTGCCCATCGAGTAGATGACGACGGCGCCCTCCTGGCCCTGGAACTTGTCGACCGTGCCGACGTGGGTCCCGTCCGGCAATGCGGTCCGCAGCTCCGCGACATGGGCGTTGTACGGGGCCACCACGACGATGTCGTCGAGCGTCAGGGCCTGACTCGCACCGCTCTTCGAGGTCCACTCGCCGCGCAGGAGGTCGTCGACGAGCTCTCGCACGACGGCCGCCTCCTCGGCGCTCGCCTGGTCGACCGGCCGCACGTGGCGCACCGGGACCCAGCGAAGTCCGGTGCCGGACAGGGCGCCCGGCGCGCGGACGTCCACGCGCGAGAGGTCCTGGGTCGCATCGGGCTCGGCGCTCAGGAGCTGGCCCTCGTAGGCGAGCTCGGAGACGAAGCCCGTGATGTCGGGGTGCATGCGCCAGGTGCGGTCGAGGAAGACACCGCGGTCGGCCGGGATGACGTCGTGCTCGCCGATGAGGTGCTCGAGCACCGAGACCCCGGCGCCATACGGGTGCACCGCCTTGGTCGGCTGCTGGAGCTGCTGCGGGTCGCCGAGCAGCACGAGCGACCTCGCGGCCTGCGAGACCGCGACCGCGTTGGCGAGGCTGAACTGACCTGCCTCGTCGATGACGAGCACGTCCACGGCCTCGGCGAGCTCCTCGCGCGACCACAGCCACGCGGTGCCGCCGACGAGGTTGGCACTGCCCGACGCGAGCGCGGCTGCGACCTCGTTGTTGCTCGCGAGCCGGACCAGCGACTCGGTGACCCCGTCGACGGGCGCCTCGGTGGAGGCACCGTCGGGCGCTGCGAGCTCGGGGTCGTCACCACTGCGGCGATGCAGCGCGGGACGGCCCACCTCGTCGAGGACCTTGCGGATGACGTTGTGCGACAGCCCGGTCACGCCCACCGTGAGACCGTCGTCGAGAAGCCTGCGGATGAGGTGGGCGCCTGCGTAGGTCTTGCCTGCGCCGGGCGGTCCCTGCACGGCCAGCACCGAGCCGCCGAGCTGCGCGCCGACCCGCACGACCACGTCGGAGGCCGACTCACCCGGGGCGCCGGCGAGAACGTCGGCCGGAGGTACCACCCCTTCGACGAGGCGTACGCCGAGGGTCGAGGTCCCCGAGAGGAACGCCTCGGCCGTGCGGCGGATGCTGTCGCGCATGACCTGGTTGTTGAGGGGGCCGTCACCCATCAGACCTCGGGCAGCGGGCGGGGGCGTGCGCTTGCCGAGCTTGACGTCGACCCACCCGGCGACGGGGTCGATGCCGACGATCTCACCGGCGCGAAGCCGCGTGTCGACGTCGAGCGCGGCGCCTCCCGGCTTGAGGGCGCAGTCCTGGGGCGGGAACGTGTAGCGCCAGACGATCGACTGCTTGACCTTCCCGACCTCCACCGGCGCTGCGAGCGCACCGAGCGCCCCACTCGACTCCACGAGCTCGTCGGGCTCGAGGTCGGCGTAGGAGAAGAAGTCCCACCATTCAGGGCGGTCCTCACGGCGGTGCCACCCGACACAGCCAGCGAGCAGCTCGGCCGCATGAGCCCGGCCGGTCTCGCCTGCCTCCTCGGCGACCTCGGCCTCGTGGACGAGCCGCTCGGCAAGTGCGATCTCGGCCCGCTCGGCCTCGCCGATCTCCTGGGCCTCGCCTGCCACAGGGCGTGAGATGTCGTGACCGCGCGCGACGAGCTCGTCGCGCCGCGCCTCCAGCCAGTCGTGAAGAGCCAGCGTGGACTCGACGTCCTCCTGGTTGTATCGACGGATGTCGTCGAGGATCGCCTGATCGGCCGAGCCCGTGTCGCGACCGACGAGCCACCGCTCGTACTCCACGACGGACGACAATCCGTCGGACACGCCTTCGGCGTCGCCGGCGCCACGCGTGTGACCCCAGTAGAACTGCTCCAGCTTCTTGATGGAGTAGGAGCCCTTGCTGATCCGAATGCCCTGGCGCACCACGGCGTAGAGGTCGACGAACCGCTCGGCGCGCAACAGCTGGTCGAGCTCGTGCTCGCGAGTCGCGTGCTGGCTGACGAGCCGCTTGAGGGCCGTCGTCTCGTAGGGCGCGTAGTGGTAGATGTGCATGTCGGGGTGGGCGCGCCAGCGCACGGTCAGCCAGTCGACGAGATCGGTGGTCAGCTGACCCTCGGCGGCGAAGTCGTGCGCCCAGAAGTCGACGAACTCCCCCTGCCGGGTCCAGATGCCGGCGAGGTACTCGCGCCCGGCGCCGCCCTCGGCCCACGGGTCACCCTCGAAGTCGAGGTAGACGTCACCGAGGTCGGGCGCCGGCAGCGTCGCCAGCCCACGGGGCACCCGCCGCTCCGTGCCGTCGCGGTCGCGCGTGACCAGCCACGGCGGCTCGACCAGACGGAACTGGGGTTGCCTGGTCTCGCGCTCCTCGAGCTGCAACCGGGCCTGCTGGTGGAGACGCTCACGGGTCGCGGAGCGTGTGCCGGGCAGCGCAGCCGCCACCGCGGCCTCACTCGCCTCGGCGAGCGCCTCGAGCGTGTCGATGCCCGACTCTCGGAGCCGAGCCCTGTGGTCGGGGCGCATGCCGGCCACGAGAACGAGGTCGTCGCGAGCCTCCCACTCGTCAGCACACCGCTGCTTCCAGCGGCACTGGCCGCAGTGAGCGACCCGGGCCGACTCTGTGGCCTGCGGCGACGAGACGGCGTCGACGAGCTCCTCGCGACGTCGTCGGGCGTACGGTGCGACGTCGACGAGGCGCCACGGGTGCAGCTCGCTGTCGCCCGTGACGACCGTGAGCCACTGCGGGGGGACGCCCTGGAGCGTCTCGAGGCGGGCGGCATACGTCGCCATCTGCAGGAGCGCCGGCACCTTGAGGCGGCGGGCGAGCTTGGTGTCGGCGATGTCGTAGCGCCACGACCCCAGGGCGCTGCTCTCGCCCTCGGGAAGGTCGACGCGCAGCAGGAAGTCGGCGAGGCCGACCCAGTGCCCGTCGAAGAAGGTGGCCTGGTAGACGACGTCGACGCCGCGCCGCATCGTGTCGACGGTTGCGGCCTCGGCGTCCGCGCCCTTGAGGCCCAGGAGCGCGATGTCCTCGACGACACGGCCTTCGTCGCGCAGCCGAGCCAGGAAGGCACGCTCGTGCTCGAGGCCCTTGCTGAAGACGAGGTTGAGCGCGTCGTCCGCGGGGACCTCGCGGACGCAGTCGCGCGGCTGCCCGAGCGCCTCGAGGTCGAGGGTGGTGACGTGCGGGCAGGCGACGTGCTTGGTGAGGTCCGTGGGGCTCAGGACCAGGTGGCCGTCGATGCGCTGCATGCCGCCGAGTATGCCGTCCGCCACCGACAGGGCGACGCCTACCCGGGGGCCGTGCGCCGACCTCGTCGAACACGTGCGCGAACCGCCTCGCGCCTTGCGGTTCCGACGACGGCTACGGTCGCCGTATGCCGTTCGCGACGTACAAGGACCTCTGCATCGACGCGTCGGACCCCCATGCGCTGTTCTGCGCGTTCACCCCCGACTGACACACCGCCACCCCCGGGGCAGCAGGAAGGCGGCCCTCGGAAGAGAGCCGCCTTGCGTGCTCGGGCCGGATCCGGGCCCTTGCCGGTGACCGCGGCGCGGGGGCCGCGGTCACCGCCTCCTCACCGCAGGAGGCCGTTACCGACGTGGCGGCCCCACCACTTGCCCAGGCCCCATGTGTCGCCTGCGAGAGTCGCAGCGAGCACCGCGATGCCGAGGGCCTCGATCCAGTGGCTGTCGATGAGCGGGTTGGTGTAGGCGCCGGTGGTGCCGAGAGGGAACTCGGCGAGGTACATCAGCGCCAGCAGGAGAGCACCGGTCCAGGCCGCGATCTTGAGGCCTGCGCCGGCGAGGAGAGCGACGCCGATGCCGAGGAGGCCGGCCATGAACAGCCAGTCGGCCCACGGGCCGGCGATGCTCTTGAAGAAGCCGGCGAACGGGCCTTCGGCGTGCTTCATGAAGCCCTGTGCCGGGGTGCCGCCGTTGACCCATGCCCGGGTCGCGGGAGTCATGTAGCCCAGTCCGAACATCTTGTCGAAGAAGGGCCAGAGGAAGGTGAAGCCGAGCACGATGCGCAGACCGGCGAGCAGTCGACGGGCCACGACCGAACGAACCACCTCCTCCTGGAAGGTCACGACGCCGTGGGTCGGGCGGTGGTCGATGACGCTGGCCGCACCCTTGGCTGTGTCGTGAACGCGTGTGTCGCGGTGGATGGTGCGCATGGAACTCAACTCCAGAACTCGGTGTGTTCCGGCAGCTTCTCTGTCGGTACTACAAAGCGTAGTAATGACATTCGACTACTACAAGCGGTAGGAGTGTGATCTGTGAGATAGGCCCGCTCAGCGGCGTGACCGGATCAGGGTCGGCACCTCGAGCTCGCCGGGCGTGTCTGCGAGCTCGCGCACGAGGTCGGCCAGCGCGTCCAGGCTCTTGCACACGGCGGCATACGACCCGTCGAGGCGGATCGGGCGGCAGAGGATGCGCGTGCCGGCGTTGCGGATGACGATCTCGGACTCGGGAGCACGGTCGGTGTTGCAGTGGACGAGCAGACCGGTCGGCAACCCGAGAGCCGTGGTGTATGCGATGAGCTCGAGGTAGTCCCGCGAGGCCATGTAGCCGTCGGCGCCCATGGAGTACTTGGCGTCGCCGACCAGGACCACCTCGCTGCCCCGCCGCACGACGAGGTCGGGAGCCATCGTGACGGCACGTCCCTCGTCGAGCCAGACGTCCTCGTCGGTCTCGATGCGCAGGTCGGGGGCGAGGCGCAGGTCGAGCTCCTGCGAGATCCAGCGCTGGAAGAGGTCGTCCATGTCGACCATGAGGCTGTTGGCCTGCTGGTCGCCCGCCTCGTGGCTGAGCGACATCGCCTGCAGCACGAGGCGGCCGAGGCGCATCGCATCCTCGTAGTGCTCGTTGAGCCGCGTGATCGGCACCGGCGCGGCGTGCTTCGTGGCGGGGGTGTCGGCGACGCCCTCGAAGCGTCCGAGCACCCGCAGCGCCTCCCTCCGCACGTGCGGCGCGAGCTGCGGCCACGCGAGCATCGCCTGGAGCGTGCAGCGGAAGAGCTGGTTCTCGACGATGTCGGCCGTGAAGTCGTCGAAGCGGCACTGCGGCTCGGCCGCGCTCCACGGACGGCGGGCGAACTCCTCGACGAGGAGCCGGCCGCGGATGGTGCGCATCCGCTCCTCGCGCGGGACGTAGCCGTGCACGAGGCCGCGCATCGTCGCCGAGTCGATGAGCCGGATCGCGAAGTAGGCGACGCCGTCGATGAGCTCGTCGGTGTCGCTCCAGGTCACGTGCTCGTGGTCGAAGGCGTCGGGAGAGACGCCGGCGCCGAGCATCGCGAAGAAGTTGGTGACCGACACCTTCGGCATGACCCGGACGACGAGACCCGGAACGGCGAGCGCGCCCACCCAGCTCGTGGCACCGATCGTGACGACGTCGGGGTCGGCGGTCGCGTGGATGACGAGCCGCTCCCCGGCCGCCGCCACGAGGGCGGCACGGGTGTCTCGGGACAGCCGGACCGGCCCCGAGCGTCCGTGCTCGGGGATCGGGGGCAGCTCGATCGTCATCGGCGGGTCGGCCCGGGACGTCGGCGGGAGACGGCCGTCCGCGTCACGAGCGCGTCAGGTCGAGCTGGCCGTAGCGGGCCAGCACGTTCTCCCAGCGGAACTGGGCCAGCTCGTGCTCGCGGCCGTAGAGCTGGTCCTCGATGAAGGGGTAGACGTTGTAGTCCCAGATGCGGCGCAGCGTCGCCTCGTCGCCGTCGAGCCCGGGGCGCATGAAGTACGAGTGGCCGATCTGCAGGTGCGGGCCGCGCAGAGCACGGCGCAGGTCCTCGTTGACGCGGTCGACGAGGTTGGCCACCCACACCGGCCCGTCGTGGGCCTCGAGCCAGCGGCGGAGCAGGCCCTCCATGGGCCCGTCGTGCGGCATGAACGGCACGAAGTCGAAGCGGCGGCGCAGGGCCGCGTCGACGAGCGCGATCGACCGGTCGGCCGTGTTCATGGTGCCGATGAAGTAGAGGTTCGGCGGCAGCTCGAAGCCCTCGTCGGGGCGGTAGCTCGTCTTGACCGAGTGCGAGCGGTACTCGAGCAGGAAGAGCAGCTCGCCGAAGACGCGCGGCAGGTTCGCACGGTTGATCTCGTCGATGATCATGATGTGCGGCGTCAGGGGGTCGGCCTCGGCCGCCTCGGCGAGCAGCGCGAGCGGGCCCTTGCGCAGCTCGTAGACCATCTGGCCCTGGTGGTCGATCTGCGGCCGGAAGCCCTCGAAGAAGTCCTCGTAGCTGCTGCTCGGGTGGAACTGGACGATGTCGCGCTTGGCCGGGTCGGGCTGCAGGGCCTGGGCGAACCGCTGCGCGAGGTAGGTCTTTCCGGTTCCGGGAGGCCCGTAGAAGATGACCTGCTTCTTCTCCTCGAGCAGTGCGCGGATCTCGCGGAGGAAGTCCTCCTCGATGAGCAGCTCCTGGGCCGCCTCGCCGATGGCGTCGTGGTCGGGCATCAGCGCCTTGTCGGAGCGGCGCATGAGCCAGTAGGCGAGCTGCGCCTGGCCCCACGGGTCGTCGGGGAGCAGCGGGTCGAGCGTCTGCTTGAGCAGGGCGTTGGTCTCGACGTGCGTGCGACCGCGCGACTTGCCGTCGGTCCAGCGGGCGGGTCCGCCGAGGCGGCCGAGCATGGCGATCTTGCCGGAGTCGCCACCGAGGGCGAAGAGCGGCAGCCAGTGCTCGGGGTGGGCGATGGCGAAGAGCTTGAGCACGACGCTCTCGCCGAAGCCCTGGACGGGCACGTCGTCGGAGCCGAGGACACGGTTGATCCGCTCCTCGTCGCGCCCGTCGCCCCAGAGCAGCTCGCGCACCATGAGCCGGAGCTCGTCGATGCCGGTGGCGTCGAGGGCGTTGATGCTGCTGATCAGCACCGACTGGGCGCCGATGTCGCCGTAGCCGCGCGTCGAGACGATGCGCTTGAAGGTGGCGAGGTCGAAGTCCTCGAGGCCCTCGCGGGAGAGGCAGGCGGCGAAGACGCGTCGCTGCTCCTGGTGCCAGGCGTCGCGCTCGCTCGGGTAGGGCCGCTCGGCCTTGAAGATGTCGACCTCGCTCTCGAGGTCGACCATGGCGGCGAGCTCGAGGCTGGGGTCGTCGAGGGGGCCGCGCTGGCTGGAGGTCATGAAGCGCAGCAGCGGCGTGAGCGTACGGGCGGTGGCGATGATGTCGTCGGCGAAGTCGGCCCGGCCGAGCGCCTCGTCGCCCTTCCACCAGCGTCCGACGAACGCCTCGCCGGACGGGTACTCGCGGCCGGCCGGCTCGAGACGGTCGGCGCGGCCGTCCTCGTGGACCTTGAAGAAGGTCAGGCCGCGCGGCAGGTGCTCCTGCACGATGGTGCCGACCTCGCGGTGCTGCTCGTCGCTCTCGCCCTCCCAGCCACCGTGCAGCCCGAACGCGACGCCCGAGGGGGTTACCCACAGGCGGAAGCCGGGAGCGCCGGCGCCGCCGACCAGGATCCAGGCGGCATACAGGTCGGAGCGGTAGGCGGCGTCCTCACCCGCGTGCTGCTGCAGGGCCAGGGTGGGCGCCTCGAGGTAGAGACCCGTCTCGGCCGAGAGCCGCTCGATGAGGCTGTCGGAGATGTGGTCGGCCTCGCCGCGCAGCTGGCGGGCCAGGTCGGCGGCCCGCTCCTCGCGCTTGCCGTTGCTGTAGCCCGACGCCGGGCGGAAGTCGGCGGCGATCTCGGCGGCCTCGACGCAGACGTCGAGGGCGCTGGGCGCGATGCCCACGAACGCCTCGGTCTCCTTGAGGTACCAGAGGATGCGGGCGGCGTACTTGGCGTCCTCGGGGCGCAGGGCGCCGCAGAGGTCGGCGAAGGCGACGTACCGCTCGGCGTGGCTCAGGCCGCGCTCGAGCCAGCCGAGCCGCTGGAGCATGTGCGGGGCGTTCTCCCACATGAGCGGCCACTGGCCACCGTCGTCCGTGGACCAGAAGAGCGAGAGGACGTATGCCGTGTGGCCCGGCCCGGGGGCACGCTGGCCTCGGGCGCCGCCACGAGCGAGGAAGGCCTCCATCGACTGGAGCTTGTCTGCGGCGTCCTGCGGGGACGCCGGGGTCTGCAGGGTGAGCTTGAGCAGGCCGACGACCTCGGCGTACTCCTCCTCGGCGCGGCGGACCAGCGTGGCGAGCCACGGGCCACCGATGGGGCCGAAGCCGACGTAGGGGCCGTCCTTGCGGGTCCACTGGTTCATCGCCTCCTTGAAGGCGAGCAGGTCGCTGGAGGCCACGAGGTCGGCAAGGATCTCGCGCAGCTCGCCGTTGCGGGACGCGCGCTCGGAGTCGAGCTCGGCGAAGAGGGCCTGGGCGTCCTTGTCGGCCTCGGCGGCACGTTCGATCAGCGCGTACTTCGCGCGCCAACGCTTGACGTCGACGCTGTCGGTGCGAGACATGGGGCTCCCTTGCACGCCCACTTCTTGGGCGGATAGCTACTGCGCGCGTGGAGGTGCGCGCAGGACCGCGAAAAGGTTACCTGCCGGTCGCCAGTGCTCCGAAACTCGCGGTGTGTCACCGGTGAGTCCTCGGAATCGCAGCGTCGAACGGCCCCTGACGGCAGCGAATCGTCACCATTGTGACCTGTCGCACCGGAGGATGCGCACCCGGGGCTGTGGATCCTCCACGCGGCTCGACGTGCGGCTCGGGCACGATGGTCATAGGTTCCGAGGAGGAACCCACGGGGGCCGAAACGCCCTCCAGTGGCCGCACCGCACGACGATCGACAGGGGATGCCGATGACCGCCGCCATCAGGGCCAACCGACACCGAAGGCTGCCGCCGTATGCCGCCGCGTTCGTCGCGCTCGCGACGCTCGGTGGCTGCACGGGCAGCGACCCCGGTCCGACCACGACGACTCCCCCGGCGACGTCGACGACGGCAGCGACCACGACAGCGGCGCCGGCCACCACGAGCAAGACCACCCCCACGACGACCGTCGACCCAGTGACCGCCAAGATCCCCGCCCCCGCCCGCATCGAGAACGTGGATGGCTCTGTTGCCTTTGCGCAGTTCTTCATAAGCAGGGTGAATGACTCATTTACACACGGCGA
>JABFXB010000537.1 GCA_013361975.1 Dermatophilaceae bacterium | reverse complement strand
GTGCGCTGCGCGCAGCGTCGGCTCCTCGTAGAGCGCGACGAACGCGGTGACCGCGACGACGAAGAGGACGGCATACGCAAGGACGGCAACGCTGCGCCACAGCAGGGCCTGGCCCACGATGACGGCCAGCACGGCCACGTACATCGGGTTGCGCACGTAGCGGTAGGGGCCGGTCACGACGAGGTGCTCGGTCGGGTTGGTGGGTGAGGGCGTGCCGAGGCCGTCGCGGGCGAAGCGGACGAACGCGGCTGCGAGCCCTGCGAGCCCGAGGGCGACGAGCAGCCAGCCGGCGACGGCGCCCGCCGTCGACGGGGTCCAGGCCCCGCGCGCGGAGGCGCCGACGAGCCACGGTATCGCCCCACCCATGGTGGCGGGTACGGCCGCGAAGGCCGTCGTGCCGATGGCTGCGGATCGGGCGTTCATGGCTTCCTCCTGCGTGGTCGGTGCCACGGCCTCTGGGATTCACGCTACGGCTGCGCGGCGGTCGGCCGGGCGCGGAAGGGCGCGGGACGAGCGGCTAGCGTGGCGGCATGCCGATCCCTCCCTACGTCCTGCACCTGCGCTCGATGGTCGGCACGGAGCTTCTCTGGATGCCGGGCATCACCGCCGTCGTGCTGCGAGAGACGGCGCGCGGCGTCGACGAGGTGCTGCTCGTCAAGCGCTCGGACAACGGCCAGTGGACCCCCGTCACCGGCATCGTCGACCCCGGCGAGGACCCGCACGTGACCGCGGTGCGTGAGGTCGAGGAGGAGGCCTGCGTCGTCGCCGAGGTCGAGAGGCTGGTCTGGGTGGCTGCCACCGGCGTCGTCACCCACGTCAACGGTGACCTCGGGCAGTACCTCGACCACACGTTCCGCTGCCGGTGGGTCTCGGGCGACCCGCGCCCCGGCGACGACGAGTCCACGGACGCCGGGTGGTTCGCGCTCGACGAGCTCCCGCCCATGGCCGACCTGCACCGGCAGCGCATCGCCGTGGCGGCCGACAACCCTGCGGACGTTCGGCTCGGCCGCTGACGCTCGGACCCGGCCGCCGCCTACAGCCGGCCGGTGTGACATCTGTCAGGGGCCGGTCGTGACAGGGGGCGCAGCGCCCGGGCGAGGTGCGTGCCCAGCGTGGAAGCACCCCGTGCGCTGACCGGCGCCGCGCGTCCGTCGGTGATGATGGGGGGCATGACGCTCCTGCCCAGCGCCGCCGACCTGCTCGCGTCGGCCCACGTCGTCGCCCTGCCGATGCGGGTGCGCTTCCGAGGCGTCGAGGTGCGCGAGGCCGTCGTCTTCGAGGGTCCCTGCGGCTGGGGGGAGTTCGCGCCCTTCCCGGAGTATGCCGACGACGAGTCGGCGCGGTGGCTGGCTGCGGGCATCGAGGCCGCGTATGCCGGGTGGCCGGCGGCCGTCCGCGACGCCGTCCCCGTCAACGCGACCGTCCCTGCCGTGCCGGCCGACCGGGTGGCCGACGTGCTTGCCCGCTTCGACGGCTGCACGACCGCCAAGGTCAAGGTCGCCGAGCGGGGCCAGGGCGTCGACGACGACGTCGACCGGGTCGCCGCCGTGAGGGACGTCATGGGGCCGGGCGCCCGCATCCGGGTCGACGCGAACGGCGGGTGGGACGAACGTGGCGCCGCCGAGGCGCTCGCCAGACTGGCGGCCTACGACCTCGAGTACGCCGAGCAGCCGTGCGCCACCGTCGAGGAGCTCGCGGGGTTGCGCAGAGCCCTGGCGCACAAAGGCATCGACGTTCCAGTCGCCGCCGACGAGTCCATCCGCAAGGCCGAGGACCCGGTTCGGGTGGCCCGCCTCGGCGCCGCCGACCTCGTTGTCATCAAGGTGGCGCCCCTGGGCGGCGTCCAGGCTGCCCTCGAGGTCGTCGAGGCGTGCGGCCTGCCTGCCGTCGTGTCGTCGGCCCTCGACACGAGCATCGGCATCGCGGCCGGAGTCGCGCTGGCCGCTGCACTGCCCGAGCTCGACCACGCCTGCGGCCTCGGGACCGTCAGCCTCTTCGAGCGTGACGTCGCCGTGGACCCGGTGCGCCCGGTATCGGGTCGGCTGGTGACGGCCCGACCAGTGCCGGACAGCGGTGCCCTCGACGAGCTGGCTGCGCCGTCGGAGCGGCAGCAGTGGTGGCGCGACCGGCTGGCCCGCTGCCACGAGCTGCTCGC
>JABFXB010000382.1 GCA_013361975.1 Dermatophilaceae bacterium | reverse complement strand
ATCGTGTGTGGCCGGTCGGGGCTGCTCGTCAGTGGTCTGTCGCTGACGAGAAGCCCCAGCGCGTGTGAGGAAACCGAACGGCTACGAACCGGCGGTCTTGGCACGGACCTGGCGCTTGATGCGGCTCAGCATCGCCACCATGCCGCGCATGCGCAGGGGAGAGACCGCCTCGGCGAGGCCGAAGCGCATCGGGGCGTCGTCCGGCACGGCCAGCACCTCGGCGGCGCTCAGGCCGTCGAGCCCCTCGTGGAGGATGCCGGCGAAACCGCGCGTCGTCGGCGCCTCGGCCGGGGCGTCGAAGAAGAGGCTGACCACGCGGTCGTCGGGCGTGGCGCCGTCGGCCACCTCGACCGTGAGGAAGAGGGGGGACTGGCACTCGTCGACGCGCTCGAGCTGGTCGAGGTGGCCGGCATACCGCTCGGGGAGATCGGGCAGCTCGTCGCTGAACTCGAGCAGCAGCTGGAGCTTCAGCTCGTTGTTCGCCGACCGGAAGTCGTCGGCGATCTCGGCCAACGACGAAGGCAGCGGGGTGTCGCTCACGAGGTCACCTCTCGATGGGGACGCGCACGGCGTTGCCCCACTCGGTCCACGAGCCGTCGTAGTTGCGCACCGCCTCGAACCCGAGCAGGTGGGTGAGCACGAACCACGTGTGCGAGGACCGCTCGCCGATGCGGCAGTAGGCGACGACGTCGTCGTCGGGCGCCAGCCCCTGCTCGGTCAGGTAGATCGCCTCGAGCTCCTCGCGCGACTTGAACGAGCCGTCCTCGTTCGCCGCCCGCGCCCACGGCACCGACTTCGCGCCGGGGATGTGCCCGCCGCGCATGGCGCCCTCCTGGGGGTAGTCCGGCATGTGGAGCAGCTCGCCGGAGAACTCGCCGGGGGAGCGGACGTCGACGAGGGGCTTGCCGAGGTGCGCCAGCACGTCGTCCTTGAACGCGCGGATCGGGGCATCGTCGCGCTCGGCCACCGGGTAGTCGACCGGCGTGGGGGTCGGGACCTCGCGGGTGATCTCGCGGCCCTCGGCGATCCACTTCGCGCGGCCGCCGTCGAGCAGGCGGACGTCCTCGTGGCCGAAGAGGCTGAAGACCCACAGGGCGTAGGCCGCCCACCAGTTGCTCTTGTCGCCGTACAGCACGACGGTCGTGTCGCGGGAGATGCCGCGCTTGCCCATCACCTCGGCGAACCGGGCGCCGTCGACGTAGTCGCGCGTCACGGGGTCGTTGAGGTCGACGTGCCAGTCGATCTTGATCGCGCCGGGGATGTGGCCGGTGTCGTAGAGCAGGACGTCCTCGTCGGACTCGAGCACCACGATGCCGTCAGGACGGCCGACGGCGCCGGACGCGACCTGCTCTGCGAGCCAGTCGGTGGTGACGAGCCGCTCGGGGTGGGCGTACGCGGAGATCTTCGTGTCGTCAGCGCTCATGTGCCCATCGTGTCACGCGAGCTTGTCGAGGTCCTCACGGCACCGGCGCTCGAACTCACCCAGCTCGGCGATGGCGTCCTGGATGTCGCGCAGCCGCTGGTCGAGATCGGCACGACGCTCGTCGATCTGGTCGAGGACGTACTCGAGCTGAGTGCGCCGGCCGCGGGGCGCGTCGAACAGGTCGATGATCGTGCGGATCTCCTCGAGGGGGAACCCGAGTCGCTTGCCTCGCAGGATGAGGCCGAGGCGCGTGCGGTCGCGCCGGTGGTAGACGCGCTGGGTGCCGCGCCGCTCGGGGGAGATGAGGCCGAGGTCCTCGTAGTGCCGGACCGTGCGATGGGTCACGCCGAACTCGTCCGCCACCTCGGCGATGGTCCACGTCGGCGCACTTGTCATGCCGTCGATCATGCTTTACGTTTACGTCAACGTCAAGCACGCGTCACGAGCGCGTGACGGCGGCGATTCCCCAGGAGAACAGCGATGTTCGAACTCAGCCAGGACCACGAGGACTTCCGCAAGGTCGTCCGCGACTTCGCCGAGAAGGAGGTTGCCCCCCACATCGCCAAGTGGGACGCCGCCTCCCACTTCCCGGCAGACCTCGTGCCGAAGATGGGCGAGCTCGGCCTCTTCGGCCTCGTCGTGCCGGAGGAGTACGGCGGCGCGGGCGACGCCGGCGACTTCACCAGCCTCTGCGTGGCCATCGAGGAGCTCGGGCGGGTCGACCAGTCGATCGGCATCACGCTCTCGGCCGGAGTCGGGCTCGGCATCAACCCGATCCTCACCTACGGCGACGAGGAGCAGAAGCAGCGCTTCCTGCCCGACCTCGTCTCGGGCCGCGCGCTGGCCGGTTTCGGCCTCACCGAACCCGAGGCCGGCTCCGATGCCGCGGCCACCAGGACCCGTGCCGTGCGCGACGGCGACGAGTGGGTCATCGACGGCGCCAAGGCCTTCATCACGAACTCCGGCACCGACATCACGTCGGTCGTCACCGTCACCGCGCGCACGGGCACCAACGACGACGGGACGCCGCAGGTCTCGGCCATCATGGTCCCCGCCGGCACGCCGGGCTTCGTCGTCGAGCCGGCGTACCACAAGCTCGGCTGGCACGTCTCCGACACCCACGGGCTCACCTTCGAGGGCTGCCGCGTCCCCGCCGAGAACCTGCTCGGCGCCGAGGGCGAGGGGTTCAAGCAGTTCCTCAAGACGCTCGACGACGGCCGCATCGCCATCTCGGCGCTCGCCGTCGGCTGCGCGCAGGCCTGCCTCGAGCTCGCCACCGACTACGCCAAGAGCCGCACCGCCTTCGGCAAGCCGATCGGCGTCAACCAGGGCGTCTCCTTCCAGCTCGCCGACCTCGCCGTCATGGTCGAGGGCGCCCGGCTGCTCACCTACAAGGCGGCCTGGCTCAAGGACGAGCTGCACGCCGGCAAGCGTTCGGTCAAAGAGGTCAAGCAGGCCGCGGCCATCGCCAAGCTGTACTCGACCGAGGCCGCCGTCACCGCGACCCGCATCGCCACGCAGGTCTTCGGCGGGAACGGCTTCATGGAGGAGTTCCCCGTGGCGCGCTTCTACCGCGACGCGAAGATCCTCGAGATCGGCGAGGGCACCTCCGAGGTGCAGCGGATGCTCATCGCCCGCGGTCTGGGGCTGCCCGCATGAGCGACTCGGACCCGCGGGTCGCCGACGTCCGGGCGCGCCTGGCCAAGGCGCACGCCGCCTCCGCCAGCGCGCCCGAGAAGGCGCAGGCCAAGCTCGACGCCCAGGGCAAGATCTACGTGCGCGACCGCATCGCGCTGCTCTTCGACGAGGGCTCCTTCGTCGAGGACGGGCGCTACGCCAACGCCCTGCAGCCCGGTCTGCCGGCCGACGGCGTCGTCACCGGCCGCGGCACCGTCGACGGCCGGCCCGCGATCGTCATCGCCAACGACCCCACCGTCAAGGCGGGCTCGTGGGGCTCGCGCACCGTCGAGAAGATCGTCCGCGCGACCGAGATGGCGCTGCGCGAGGAGCTGCCCGTCTTCTGGTTCGTCGACTCCGCCGGCGCCCGCATCACCGACCAGGTCGAGATGTTCCCCGGACGCCGCGGTGCGGGCCGCATCTTCCACAACCAGGTCGCGCTCTCGGGCAAGGTGCCCCAGATCTGCTGCCTCTTCGGCCCGAGCGCGGCCGGCGGGGCGTACATCCCCAGCTTCTGCGACCTCATCATCATGGTCGAGGGCAACGCCTCGATGTACCTCGGCAGCCCCCGAATGGCCGAGATGGTCGTCGGCGAGAAGGTCTCCCTCGAGGAGATGGGCGGCGCCCGCATGCACTGCACCGTCTCGGGCGTCGGCGACCTGCTCGCCCACGACGACGCCGAGGCCATCGAGCTCGCCAAGCTCTACTTCTCCTACGTGCCCGGCACGTGGCGCGACCACCCGCCGACGTATGCCGCGGAGGAGCCCGCGTCGCCGCTGACCCGCGACACCGTGCCCGAGCGCGAGTCGGTGCCCTTCGACATCCACGACGTCATCGAGGGACTCGTCGACGACGACTCCTTCTTCGAGCTGAAGCCGCTCTGGGCGGGTGAGCTCGTCATCGGGTTCGGGCGGCTCGACGGCCAGAGCGTCGGCATCGTCGCCAACAACTCGATGGTCAAGGGCGGTGTGCTCTTCACCGACAGCGCCGACAAGGCCGCCCGGTTCATCTGGCTCTGCGACGCCTTCAACATCCCGCTCGTCTACCTCGCCGACGTGCCCGGCTTCATGATCGGCTCCGAGGTCGAGCGCGGCGGCATCATCCGCCACGGCGCCAAGATGGTCAGTGCCGTGTCGTCGGCCACGGTGCCACAGTTCTGCGTCGTCGTGCGCAAGGCGTACGGCGCCGGGCTCTATGCGATGGGCGGCCCCGGCTTCGGCCCCGACGCCACGATCGCGCTGCCGACGGCGCGCATCGCCGTGATGGGGCCCGAGGCCGCCGTCAACGCGGTCTACGCGAACAAGATCGCCGAGATCGCCGACGCCGACGAGCAGGCCAGGTTCGTCGCCGACCGTCGCCGCGAGTACGAGGAGGACGTCGACATCGAGCGCCTCGCAGCCGACCTCGTGCTCGACTCCATCATCGAGGCGGATGAACTGCGCTCGGACCTCGTGCGGCGACTGGCCTATGCTTCCCGGCGTGACCGTCACTTCAGCGAGCGCCGACGCGCCGTCCCGCCGGTCTGAGCCACGCCTCGGTCACAGGCTCGAGCACCCCGACCGCGAAGCGGAGCTGAAGCAGCCGTTCTGGCGCCGGTTCCCGGTCTGGTTCCCGTTCGCAGTCTTCGGCATCTCGCGCCTGTTCGTGTGGGTCGCGGCGACGTACCTCTCGAGGTACCAGATCCCGCTGCCCATCGGCACGGCCAACATCCGCATCTTCTACCCGACCCCTGCCGACCCCGGCTACAACGCCGTGATGACCGGCTGGGACGGCCAGTGGTACCGCGTCATCGCCGAGCAGGGCTACCCCGCCGTCCTGCCCCGCGTCGGCTGGGGCGGCATCGACATGAACCCGTGGGCCTTCTTCCCCGTGTTCCCGATGACCGTCGGGCTACTCATGAAGATCACCGGCCTGCCCTTCGCCGTCGTCGCGCCCGTGCTCTCGACCGTCATCGGCTTCGTCGCCATGCACATGCTGTTCAAGCTGGTCGACCAGGTCGTGGGCCGCTGGGAGGCGATCGTCGCCGTCGTCGCGACGAGCTTCTTCATCGCCTCGCCCGCCTTCTCGGCGTCCTACACCGAGTCGACGGCCCTGCTGGGGGTCGTGACAGTGCTCTGGCTGCTGCGTCGCCGGCAGTACTGGTGGGTCGCGGTGACGCTGCTCGTGCTCTCCCTCAGCCGCAACGTGGTCATCGCCATGGTGCCCGTCATCATCGCCCACGCCGTGGTGCGCTGGCGGCAGGGTGACGAAGGGCCCTACCCGACGAGGTTCCGCGTCGCGATGGGTCTGCTGGCGGCATACGCAGGCGCCCTCACGTGGCTGTGGCCGACGATCGTCACGATCGCGACGGACACCCCCAACGCGTACAACGACACGATGCTCGCCTGGAACATCGAGACGAAGATCAAGCTCTACCTCTGGTGGGACCTGCTCTACGACTACTGGGGCGTGCTCGGGCAGGTCGGCGGCGTGCTCGGCGTCGCGGCGTTCGCGTGGTTCATGCTGTCGCGGCAGTCGTGGCGCTGGGGCCCCGAGATCTGGGGCTGGGCGGGCGCCTACCCGGCGTACATCATCCTCGTCACGAGCACGACGCCGAGCCGGGTCCGGTACGCGCTGCTCGCGTTCCCCATGACGCTGCTCATCGCCTGGTTCCTCAAGCTGCGCTGGTGGTGCCGCTACCGCTACTGGCTGCTGGGCCTCATCGTCGTCGTGGGAGCAGCCCAGATGTGGTGGTGGACCGAGCACTACCTCGTCATCGAGAACCTCACCGACGACCTCTACCCCTGAGCGGGACCCGTCGCGGCACGGTCGCCGGCTGAGCCACCGACGACGTCGAACCACCCGATGCCGGCGTCGGCGAGCAGGTCGCGCAGGAGCGGCAGCGAGAGCCCGACGACGTTGTGGTGGTCGCCCTCGACGGAGGTCACGAAGGCACCCCCGAGACCGTCGATCGTGAACGCGCCGGCGACGGTGAGCGGCTCGCCCGTCGCGACGTACGCGTCGATCTCCTCGTCGGAGAGCTTCGCGAAGTGGACCGTCGTCGACGCGGTCGCACCGAGCGTCGCACCACCCGGGCCCCGGTCGTCGACGAGCCAGTGGCCCGTGTGCAGCACCCCGGAGCGGCCACGCATGCGGTGCCACCGGCTGACCGCCTCGGCCGCGTCGGCCGGCTTGCCGTGGACCTCCCCGTCGAGCTCGAGCACCGAGTCGCAGCCGATCACGACGGCGCCGTCGTCGAGGGCCGCGGCGACGTCCTCGGCCTTCGCCCGCGCGAGCAGCAGGGCGATGTCGGCCGGCTCCAGGGGGCCGTAGCGCTCGGTGGCCTCGGCCACGGCGAGATCCTCGTCGACCTCGCTCACGACGACGGTGGGTTCGATGCCGGCGGCCCGCAGGGTCGTCAGGCGCGCAGCGGAGGCCGAGGCGAGGACGAGGGGGACCGCGGGGGCGTCGGGCAGGGGGGTCGGCATCCCGTCATCGTAGGGGCCGCCCGCATCCCGGGAAGGAGCGACGGCCCCTCACCCGCACCGCTCCCGACCACGGTGGTGGACCACCGGGTCGGGGAACCGCGAGGCGAACCGTCCGGTCTGCGGTGTCAGATCTCCTGCAGCACCGCTGCGCGCAGCGTGTCGAGGCCGACGCCACCGATGTCGAGGGCGCGGCGGTGGAAGGCCTTGAGGTCGAAGGCGTCGCCCTCGCGCTCACGCACCTCGTCGCGCAGCTGCAGCCACAGGCGCTCGCCGATCTTGTAGCTCGGCGCCTGACCCGGCCAACCGAGGTAGCGGTTGAGCTCGAACCGCAGGATCTTCTCGTCCATGAAGCCGTAGCGGGTCAGGTAGGTCCACGCCTTGTCGTAGTCCCAGGCGCCGCCACCGACCTCGTCGGGCGCATCGAACCCGCAGTGCACGCCGATGTCGATGACGACGCGCGCGGCCCGGAGCGACTGTCCTGCAAGCCAGCCCATGCGGTTGCCGGGGTCGTCCATGTAGCCGAGCTCGGCCATGAGTCGCTCGGCGTAGAGCGCCCAGCCCTCGCCGTGCCCGGACGTCCACGCCTCGAGGCGCCGCCACTTGTTGAGCAGCGCCGACCGGTAGACGGTCTGGGCGACCTGCAGGTGGTGGCCCGGGACGCCCTCGTGGTAGACGGTCGTCAGCTCGTTCCACGTGCGGAACTCGGTGTTGCCCTTGGGCACCGACCACCACATCCGGCCGGGCCTGGTGAAGTCGTCGCTCGGCCCGGTGTAGTAGATGCCGCCGGTCTGGGTGGGGGCGATCATGCACTCGATGGTCTGGACCGGGCCGGGGATGTCGAAGTGGACGTCCTTGAGGCTCTCGATGACCTCGTCGGCGCGCGCCTGCATCCACGCCTTGAGGGCGTCGGTGCCCTGGAGCTGGTACTTCTCGTCGGCGTCGAGGATCTCGACGCCCCGCTGCACGCTGGCGCCGGGCTCGAGCCCCTCGGCGATCTCGGTCATCTGCGCGTTGAGGCTCGCGACCTCCTGCTGACCCCAGCGGTAGGTCTCCTCGAGGTCGACGGCCGCCCCGAGGAAGTAGCGCGACTCGAGACGGTAGCGGTCGATGCCGCAGGCGTCGGCCTGCGGAGCGTGGGGGAGCAGCTCACGCTCCAGCCAGTCGGCGATCTCGCCGTATGCCGCCGCTGCCGCCCCCGCCGCGTCGGCCAGGGCCGCCTTGACCTCGCCGTCGAGCGGGCCGGCGCTCACGGTCGCGTCGGCGACGATCCTCGCGAAGTAGCCGTCGTCGGCGACGAGGTCGCGCGACTGCTCGGCGCACGCCTCGACCTGGCGGCGCGGAGACACCTGGCCGCGCTCGCGTGCCACGAGGAGCGACTCCTTGTAGCCCTCGAGCGCTGCCGGGATCTTGGCCATGCGGGTGGCGAAGGTGCGCCACTGGTCCTCGGTGTCCTGGGGCATGAGGTCGAACACGTCGCGGACGGACTGCAGCGGCGACGCGAGGACGTTGAGCGACATCTCGTCGAGCCCCGCGGCATACCGGTCCTCGGAGAGCTGGAGCCGCTCGGTCATGGCGTCGACGGTGACGCGGTCGACGTCGTCGGCAGCCGTCGCGTCGGCGAGCTCGGCGAGGGTGGCTCGCCGCAACCGCGACGCGGCGGCATTGCCCGCGGGCGAGAGGTCGTCGAGGTCCTCCTCGCCGCCGGGGACGCCGAGGAAGGTCGCGTTGATGGGGCTCAGGGCGACGGCGGCGTCGAAGTAGGTCTCCGCGATGCGGTCCACGTCGGTCCGGGGCCGCGCCGTCTGGGTGTTGGCAGTCACCGGGCGAACGTATTCGAGAGGGGCGGCGCGTGCCAGTGGATTGATGGCCCGCGCCGCCCGGTGTCGCGGGCCGGCGGTCAGTCGTTCTGGTTGCCGCCGTCGCCGGAAGCGCCCTTGCCGGCCTTGTCGCTCGCCTTGTCGCCTCCGCCCGAGACGACGAGCACGACGACGCCGTCCGCGGTCGGCTGGCCGGCGCTGGGCCACGTGCCGACGACCTGCGACCTGCCGTCGCCGGGCACCGTCACCCGGGTCACCCGGACGTCCTCCTTCTCGAGGCGCTTCATCGCCTGGTCGGCCTCCGTGCCGACGAGGCCGTCGGGCACGACGAACGAGGTGTTGCTGTCGGACGGGGCATGACCTCGGCTCACGACGAGCGCGACGGTCTGGCCCTTGCTCATCGCCTGGCCCTGCGCGGGGAAGGTGCCGAGGACGGTGTCCTCCGGCTTCTCGGAGCGCACGAGCACCCAACGGACGTTGACCCCGGACCGGATGAGCGCGTCGACCGCGGCGCCACGCTGCGCGCCGACCAGCCCGGTCGGGACGGTGGTGCCGTCGCTCGGCTCGGGGACCGTGCTGGTGGCCGACGGCGCAGGCGTCGTGCTGCTGGCGGAGGGCGTGGAACGCGGGGTCGTCGGGGCGGCGGTGTCGGCGTCGGACCCGGAGAGCAGGACGAAGCCGAGGATCCCGAGGAGCGCGACGACGGCCGCGACGAGCACCCAGACCACGGGGCCCGGACCGCGGCGGCGGTCGTCGCGGCGAGCGCGACGCGACGAGGCCCCCGGCTCCACGGACGGCTGCCCAGCGGTGCTGAGCAGCCCGGTGGGGGCGGGGTCGCCGGCGGCGATGGCTCGCGT
>JABFXB010000048.1 GCA_013361975.1 Dermatophilaceae bacterium | reverse complement strand
GATCACCCAGGAGCAGGTGACGTGGTTCGCCCACACCTTCGACCAGCTCGTCGGCAACATCGAGAAGGCCGTCCTCGGCAAGCAGCACGTGACGCGCCTCGCGCTGACCTGCCTGCTCTCCGAGGGCCACATGCTCCTCGAGGACTACCCCGGCACCGGCAAGACGCAGCTCGCGCGCGCCCTCTCGGCGACGGTGCAGGGCACGCACAGCCGCATCCAGTTCACCCCCGACCTGCTGCCGTCCGACGTCACCGGCGTGACGATCTACGAGCCGACCAAGCAGGCCTTCGAGTTCCACCCGGGCCCGATCTTCGCGACCATCGTGCTGGCCGACGAGATCAACCGCGCCTCGCCGAAGACGCAGTCGGCGCTGCTCGAGGTCATGGAGGAGGGCCGCGTCACGATCGACGGCAAGCCGCACTCGGTCGGCGAGCCGTTCATGGTCATCGCGACGCAGAACCCCATCGAGCAGGCCGGCACCTACCGCCTGCCCGAGGCACAGCTCGACCGCTTCCTCATGAAGGCGAGCGTCGGCTACCCCGACCACGAGGCGACGATCGCCGTGCTCGCCGACGCCAAGACGCGTGACCGCGCCAAGACGCTGAGCCCCCTCATCGCGAGCAACGTCATCGTCGAGATGAGCAAGCTCGCCGACGAGGTGCACGTCGACCCGGCGATCCTCGGCTACGTCAGCCGCATCGCCGAGGAGTCGCGTCGCCACCCGTCGCTCAAGCTGGGCCTGTCGGTGCGCGGCTGCCTCGCCTACGTGCGCTGCGCCAAGACCTGGGCGGCGAGCCAGGGTCGCACGCACGTCATCCCCGACGACATCAAGCTGCTCGCCGAGCCGGTGCTGAGCCACCGCCTGCTGCTGGGCGCCGAGGCCCAGTTCGCCGGCACCACCGTCGAGGCGGTCATCGACCAGATCCTCGGCGACATCGCGCCGCCGGCCGAGCGCGCGTCCTGACCGCCCGCGCCCGTCCAGGCGGGCACGACGGCACGACAGCACAGGGAACCAAGGGGAGAGCATGACCCAGCAGGACCACGGAGGGACGCCGCGCGGCGGCCGTCGCTTCCGTATGCCGTCCCGTCGCGCCGCCGCGGCACCCGCGGTAGCGGGCGGTGCTGCGTCGGCGGTGCCCGGACGCACCAGTGGCCGGGCCCGTGGCGGTTCGGGCGTCCCCGGTGCCTCGGGTGCCTCGGGTGCCTCGGGTGTCTTGGGCACGACGAGCCGCGGCATCCGCCAGATCACCGCGCCGATCACGCGCTCGATCGAGCAGGTGGCCGGGCATACCGAGGGCGTGTGGCGTCCGGTCGCGGGCGTGCTGCGCTGGGTGTCGCCGCTCGGGTGGACGATCCTCGCCCTCGGCGTCGTCTGCTGGGTCGTCGGCGTCCACTGGGTGTGGACCGAGCTGCTCATGGTGGCCGGGGCTGCGCTGCTGCTCTTCGCGATCTGCTTCCTGCTCGCCCTCGGCCGCACCAAGGTGCGCATCCTCGCCGAGGTCGACCCGCGCCGGGTCGTCGTCGGCGAGCCGGCGACGGGTCGCATCCTCGTCACCAACGAGGCCCGTACGCCGATGCTGCCGATCCTCGTCGAGCTGCCCGTCGGGCTGTCGGCGGCCCGCTTCGTGCTGCCGGCCCTGACGCCCGGCAGCGAGCACGAGGAGCTCTTCGTCGTGCCGACCTCGCGCCGTGGCGTCATCCAGGTCGGCCCGGCCACCACCGTGCAGGGTGACCCGCTCGGCCTCATGCGCCGCACCCTGACGTGGACCGAGCGCACCGAGCTGTTCGTCCACCCGCGCACGGTCGCGCTCGAGCCCCTCGGGGCGGGACTGCTGCGCGACCTCGAGGGCAGCACCACCGAGGACGTCTCGATGAGCGACCTCGCCTTCCACGCGCTGCGCGAGTACCAGCCGGGCGACGACCGCCGCTACATCCACTGGCGCAGCTCGGCCAAGGCCGGCAAGCTGCTCGTGCGCCAGTTCCTCGACACGCGGCGCTCGCACGTGACGATCATCGTCGACCCCGACCCGGAGCAGTACCGCTCCGGCCACGGCAGGACGGGCCAGGCCGACCGCGACGTCGAGCGCGACGTGATGGCCGCCAACGCGCCGACGGCGATCCAGGCCGACGTCGAGACGGCGATCTCGGTCGGCAGCTCGATCATGGTGCGCGTCATGCTCGACGAGCAGGACTGCACCATCGTCTGCGGCCGGCAGAAGGTCACCCGGTCGGTGCCGCAGATCGGGCTCGACGCCATGTCGCGCGTCGAGCCGGGCCCGGTCGACCTGTTCAGCGTCTCGCTCGACGCCGCGGACCTCGCACCCGACACGAGCACCTGCTTCATCGTCACCGGTCCGCACCGGCCGTTCATCGAGCTGCAGCGCGCGGCCGGGCAGTTCCCGCCCGAGGTGACCCGGGTCGTGGTCGTCGTCGACCCGCAGGCGGGGCACGGCATCCGTCGCGGTGGTGGCCTCGTCATCCTCACGCTGAGCTCGCTCGACGACCTCCGCACGCTTCTCGTCTCGGGGGTGGCCCGGTGAGCTCGAACCCGTCGATCCCCGCCCCGCCGCCGTCGGCGCTCGTCAAGCCGCCGACGGTGCGCGAGCGCGTCGTGAGGCAGTTGACCCGGCTGCGGCCCGCCAGGCCGCACCTCGTCGACGCCGCCTTCACGGTCGTGCTCGTGGGCCTCGCCCTCGTCGGCTTCCGCACCACCTTCTTCGGCCTGGGCTGGCTCTGGGTCGGGCTCGCGGGCCTCGTCCTCGGCCTGCTGACCGGCCACGTCGCGGCCGCCTACCGCGCGCTCGGGGTGGTGACCCTGGTCGCGGTCGCCGCGGCCTACCTGCTCCTCGGCGGACCCGTCGCGACGCGCGAGGACCTCGTCGCCGGCTTCATCCCGTCGGGCGCCACGTTCGCGACGCTCGTGCACATGGCTGTCCCGGGGTGGAAGGAGCTGCTGACGGCCCTGCCGCCGGTCGACTCCGAGGGCCCCTACCTGGCCCTGCCGTTCCTCTTCACCCTCGTCGGGGCCGCGCTCACCTACGGGGTCGCCCGCCGCTGGACCGGCGCGATCACGGCGCTCGTCGCCCCGGTGCTGCTGCTCGTGGCGTCGATCATCCTCGGCACGAAGAGCCCCGCCGCGGTGCTGCTCCAGGGCGGGCTCTTCGCGCTCGTCGCCATCGGCTGGACCGCCCTGCGCAGCAACCGCAACCGCCCGGCCCTGCAGAACGGCGCCGGCCGCACGACCCGCGCGGTGACCACGGCTGCACTGCTGGCCGTGGCGACCGTCGGCGGCTTCTTCGTCGGCCCCCACCTGCCCGGCGCCGGCGGCACCGACCGCACCGTGCTGCGCGCAGGGCTGGTCCCGCCCTACGACGTCACCCAGTACGCGTCACCGCTCGCCGGCTACCGCAAGTACACCGAGCCCAACAGCGCCGAGCTCTACGACAGGACGCTCCTCACGGTCAGGGGCCTGCCGAAGGGCGTGCCCGTGCGCTTCGCCGCGCTCGACTCCTACGACGACTTCGTCTGGGGTGCAGGCAATGTGGCGAACCTCGGCTCGGGTGACGACCCGGGCGGCACGAGCTTCCGCAAGGTCGGCAGCCACATCGCCAGCGATGCGGCCGGCGACGAGGTGACCGCGACAGTGTCGGTGCCCGCGGGCGGCTACGACGACGTCTGGCTGCCCACCTTCGGCACCGTGACCGGCCTCGACTTCGGCGGCCCCCGTGGCGACCAGCTCGCCGACGACCTGCGCTTCAACATCGACACGAACACCGGCGTGCTGCCCGAGAAGCTGGCGGCCGGTGACACCTACACCGTCACCGCGCTGGCGCAGAAGGTCGACGACGCCCTGCCCAAGACCGTCGAGGTCGCCGACGGCACGGTCGTCGACAGCCAGAACCTCACCTTCATCGACGACAAGATCACGCCGTGGACCGAGCGCGTCGACAGCCCGTGGGCGAAGGTCGTCGCCGTCGCCACGGCCATGCAGGACGGCGCCTACACCGACGGCGGCGCACCCGGCGACTACCAGAACGTCTTCCTGCCCGGCCACAACCTGCGCCGGATGACCCAGTTCATGAAGGCCACCCAGCTGGCGGGCAACGACGAGCAGTACGCCGCCGGGCTGGCTCTCGCCGCCAACCGCCTCGGCGTGCCGGCGCGGGTCGTCATGGGGGCCGAGCCCGACGCCACGGGCGCGATCAAGGGCAAGGACGTCCACGCCTGGGTCGAGGTCGCCCGCGCCGACGGCTCCTGGCAGCCGATCTACTGGAAGCAGTTCATCCCCGACCGCAACAAGAAGCCTCAGCAGCTGATCCAGAAGTCCGAGGAGAAGAAGACCGGCGCCCAGGTGCCGCCGCCTGCGGCGAACAACCCGCCGAGCGTGCTCCAGGGCCCTGACCAGGCGCAGAACGCGACGCAGCTGAAGAACCCGCCCAAGGACGACAAGAACCCGCTCGACCCCGACAACTGGCCCGACTGGCTGCGCTATCTCCTCTTCTTCCTCGTGCTGCCGGCGCTGGTGCTGCTGCTCGTCTACTGCGTGATCCGCTTTGCGAAGTGGCTGCGACGCCGCCGCCGTCGCACGACGGGTGCGGCGTCGACCCGGGTCAGTGGCGGCTGGCGCGAGGTCGTCGACACCGCGCGCGACCTGCGGATGCCCCTGCCCGTCAAGGGAACCCGCCTCGAGCAGGCACGCGCCCTCGAGGAGCACGTGTCCGGGCCGCCGCCCGAGAAGCCGAGCCCCGTCGTCGACGGCGCCCTGATGGGTGCCCCCGTCCGGTCGAGTGCCCCGTCGAGTGCCCACTTCCCCCCCGGTTCGGGGGCAGCCACACCTCCGACTGACAGCGGGGAAGTGAGCACTCGACGGTTGGAACTGGTGCCGCTCGCCACAGCCGCCAACGGGCACGTCTTCGACATCGCCGAGCCGACGCCCGAGGAGGTCGAGGCCTTCTGGGCCGACGTCGAGACGGCTCGCAGTCGCATCCGGGCCGAGCAGGGCTTCTGGCAGAAGCTGCGCGGCGACGTGTCGCTGCGGACCTTCCGCGACCACCTGCCCAGCGGCGCCGGCCTCGGGCCGGCCCTCGCGCGCACCTCGCGTGGCCAGGGCAAGCCGGACCCGTCACGGCGACGAGGTCGCCCCACCGAGGCCGGCACCGGAACCACCGCCCCCGGCGCGACCAGGGCGAGCCGGCGCGCCGGCCGCACGAGCAACGGCACGGGTGCCGGCACGAAAGGTGACGCGTGAAGCTGAAGTTCGTCCTCCGGTCGGGTGACCGGGAGACCGATCTCGTCGCGACCACCGACTCGGCGACGACCGTCGGCGACCTCGCGGCCTACCTCGCCGCCGCCGACCCCAACCGGTCGAGCGTGCTCGGGATCGACGCCGCGATGACGCTGGCGCTCGTCGACCAGGACATGCGGGGCCTCGACCCACGGGCCACCGTCGCCGAGAGCGGCCTGCAGTCGGGCATGCGCGTGTCGGTGACGCGCGCCGGCGAGGGCTTCGTCGACCGCGGACGCCCTGCGGCCGTCGCCTACATCCGGTCGGGCCCCGACGCCGGCAAGGAGTTCGCGCTCGCCCGCGGGACGGCATACGTCGGCCGTGGGCGCGGGTGCGAGGTGCAGCTGAGCGACGAGTCGGTGTCGCGCAAGCACGCCAAGCTCGTCATCCAGGAGGTCGTCGAGGTCGTCGACCTCGGGTCGGCCAACGGCATCACCGCGGGCGGGCAGCAGGTGACGCGCGCCCACCTCAAGAGCGGCGACGTCGTGCGCCTCGGCGACAGCGAGCTCGAGGTGCACGTCCACAGCGACGGGGTGGTCAGCCGGCCCGGCAGCGGCGTGCTCTCCGGCGATGCCGGCACCGTGGCGTTCTCGCGCTCGCCGCGGGTCGCGCCGCTCTTCACGGGCCAGGAGTTCCAGGTCCCCGACCTGCCCGAGCGGGGCAAGCTGCAGCCGATGCCGCTCGTGGCGATGGTCGTGCCGCTGCTCATGGGCATCGTGATGTACCTCATCACCCGCAGCGCCTTCTCGATCATCTTCATGCTGATGATGCCGATGATGATGGCCGGCACGTACTACGAGGCACGGCGGCAGCAGAAGAAGGACTTCGCGCAGGCGATGGTCGACTTCAAGGAGGACCTGGGCCTTCTCTCGCAGCGCATCCGCGGCTCGCTCGAGAGCGAGGGGCACACCCGGCGCGGGGAGCACCCCAGCGGCGCCGAGTGCCTGGCCGCCGTGCGCGACCGCAGCGCGCTGCTCTGGACCCGCCGCCGTGACGTGCCCGGCTACGCCGAGCTGCGTCTCGGGCTGGGCACGCTGGCGTCGCGCTCGGCGATCACGATGCCGGCCGTCGGCAGGTCCAAGGCCGAGGCCTGGCTCGAGGTGTCCGAGCAGCTGCGCGGGCTCGAGGTGGTGCACGACGTGCCCGTCGTCGCGACTCCGTTGGCCGACGGCGCGATCGGCGTCGCGGGCCGGCGCGCCAACGCTCTCGGGGCCGCCCGGTCGGTGGTGCTCCAGGCCGCGGCCCTGCACTCCCCGGCCGAGCTCGCGGTCTGTGCGTTCGCCTCCGGCGGTTCGGCGCGCGACTGGGACTTCCTCAAGTGGCTGCCCCACACCACGTCCCCGCACAGCCCCATCGGCGTCGACCACCTCGCCGCGAGTGCCCCGGCGTGCTCGGCGCTCGCCGACGCGCTCGAGGACATCGTCGACGCCAAGGGGTCGCCGAGCGAGCAGCAGGAGGCCACCGCCACCCGGCCGACCGTCCTCGTGCTCGTCGAGGGCGACGCCCCCATCGACCGCAGCCGCCTTGTCGCGATCGCCGAGCGCGGACACCGACACGGGGTCGTCGTCGTGTGGGTCGCCGAGACCCAGCAGCTGCTGCCGGCCGCCTGCCACACCTTCCTCGTCGTCAGCGACGACGAGAGCTCGCTCGCGGGCTACGTCCAGGCGGGCGAGCAGGTGCAGCCCGTCGCGGTCGACCGCGTCGGCTACGACGAGGCGATGGCGTGCGCCCGCATGCTCGCGCCCGTCGTCGACGCCGGCGTTCCGGTCGACGACGCGAGCGACCTGCCGCGCGCGGTCTCGCTGCTCACGCTCACCGGCACCGACCTCGCCGGCTCGGAGCAGGCGGTCATCGAGAAGTGGTCCGAGTCGCGCTCGATCCTCACCGGCCCGTACGCCCCGGCCGTGCTGCCGCGCAAGCCCGGCAACCTGCGCGCGATCGTCGGCCAGTCGAGCCAGGGCACCTTCTCGGTCGACATCCGCACCGACGGGCCGCACGCCCTCGTCGGTGGCACCACCGGCGCCGGCAAGTCCGAGCTGCTCCAGGCCTGGATCCTCGGCATGGCGGCCGCACACTCGCCGCAGCGGGTGACGTTCCTGCTCGTCGACTACAAGGGCGGGTCGGCCTTCCGCGACTGCGTCAAGCTGCCGCACACCGTCGGCCTCGTCACCGACCTCTCGCCGCACCTCGTGCGCCGGGCACTCGCGTCGCTCGCCGCCGAGCTGCACCACCGCGAGCACCTGCTCGCGCGGCACAAGGCGAAGGACCTCGTCGAGCTCGAGCGCCGCGGCGAGGTCGATGCGCCGCCGTCGCTCATCATCGTCGTCGACGAGTTCGCCGCCCTCGTGCAGGAGGTGCCCGAGTTCGTCGACGGCGTCGTCAACGTCGCCCAGCGCGGCCGCTCCCTCGGCCTGCACCTCATCCTCGCGACGCAGCGTCCGGCCGGTGTCATCAAGGACAACCTCCGCGCGAACACCAACCTGCGCATGGCGCTGCGCATGGCCGACGAGAACGACTCCGACGACGTCCTCGGCAGCAAGGAGGCGGCGTTCTTCGACCCGTCGCTGCCCGGCCGTGCCGTGAGCAAGACCGGCCCGGGCCGCCTCGTCCCCTTCCAGACGGGGTATGCCGGCGGGTGGACCTCCGACGTCCCCCCGCCACCGGACATGAAGGTCGAGACGCTCACCTTCGGCCGGGGCGTCGAGTGGGAGCCGCCGCAGTCCGAGGTCGCCGACGACGTGGTCGACCTCGGTCCCACCGACATCCAGCGGCTCGTCGGGACCATCGGCCGCGCCGCCCGGGTGGCGCAGCTGCCCCGGCCGCGCAAGCCCTGGCTGCCCGACCTGCGCCCGGTCTACGACCTCGCCACCCTCCCGACGCAGCGCCGCGACGACGAGCTCGTCTTCGGGGTAGCCGACGCCCCCGACCGGCAGGCCCAGCCCGAGATCGCCTTCCGCCCCGACAAGGAGGGCAACATCGCGATCTACGGCACGTCCGGCTCGGGCAAGTCAGTCTTCCTGCGCTCGATGGCGGTCGCGGCCGGCTACACCGTGCGCGGCGGCCCCTGCCAGGTCTACGGCCTCGACTTCGGCAACCGTGGTCTCGCGATGCTCGAGGCCCTGCCGCACGTCGGCTCGATCATCCCCGGCGGCGACCACGAGCGTGTCATCCGCCTGCTCCGCACGCTCCGGGCCACCATCGACGAGCGGGCGACGCGCTACTCGGCGGTCAGCGCCGCGACGATCACCGACTACCGGCGGCTGGCCGGGCGCCCCGACGAGCCCCGAGTCCTCGTGCTCATCGACAACATGACCGCGTTCCGCCAGGCCTACGAGGTGGGTGGGCGCTTCCAGTGGCTCGACCTGCTCGCCGGACTCGCAGCGGACGGCCGTCCCGTCGGTGTGCACTTCGTCATCGCCAGCGACCAGCGCACCGGCCTGCCGACCAACCTCGCAGCCGCGGTGCAGGGCCGCATCATCCTGCGCATGAGCAACGTCGACGACTACTCCGTCTTCGGCGTGCCGGGCGACGTGCTCACGATGGCCTCACCACCCGGGCGTGGCCTCATGGCGGGCTCCGAGGTGCAGGTCGCGGTGCTCGGCGGGTCGTCCGACGTCACCGTCCAGGCCGCCGCGATCGAGGCCTTCGCCGACGCCACCCGCAAGGCCGGCGTCAGCCAGGCGCCGCCCATCGAGAGCCTCGCCGAGGAGATCCCGCTCGGCGACCTGCCGGCCGAGTTCGGCGGCCGCCCGGTGCTCGGCGTCGCGTCGAGCTCGCTCGAGCCGCACGGCTTCGACCCGAAGGGCACCTTCGTCATCACCGGGCCGTCGGGCTCGGGCCGCACCACCGCCGTCGCGGCCACCGCGGCCGGGCTCTACCGGTTCAGCTCGGCCTCGGCGCTCTACCTCATGACGCCGCGGCGCGGCTCCGAGCTGCTCGACCTCGGCATCTGGACCGAGACCGCAGTCGG
>JABFXB010000356.1 GCA_013361975.1 Dermatophilaceae bacterium | reverse complement strand
CCTCGACGTCCGGCGCGGTGAAGTAGGTCGGGTAGCGCACCCCCTTGCGGTTCAGCCATCCGCTGCGCAGGCCCGCCCTCGCGGCACCGTCGATGTCCCACGGGTGGACCGCGACGAGCATCGCGTCCTCGGGTGCGACACCGCAGGACTCGAGTGCGTACGCGTAGGCCGTCGGGTGCGGCTTCCACGCTCCCGCGTCCTCGACGCTGAGCAGCTTCTCGAACGAGTCGAGCAGGCCGGAGCGCTCGAACAGCCCCTGGGCCACCTTGGTCGAGCCGTTGCTGAGCGTCACCAGACGCGTCCCGTGCTCCCTCAGGGCGCGGACGCCGTCGACGACGTCCGGGTGCACCGACAGGGACGTGAAGGTGCCCATCACATCGTCCACAGCCTCGTCGAGCCCGTCCCGATCCCCGGTGCGGGCGCTGTCGGTGGCTTCACGGGCGGCCGACAGTCGGCCCCGCAACGCCTCGGAGGCGACGTCGGCGAACCCGGGGTTGGCCCCGACCGCCGTCAGGGCGAAGCCGTCACGCAGCACCGAGGCGAACCAGGCCTCGACCGCAGTCGCGCCGAGGCCGACACGGTCGAAGGCGTCGGCGAGGGGCGTCATGTCGGACAACGTCTCGTTGACGTCGAAGACCACCACGGACGGTGGGGCGCCGGTCAGGCCGTGACCGCGCGGAGATGTGGTCATGCGCTCGTTCCTCTCGTCGACCGGGTGCCCCGCTGGTCTACGCGCCAGCCGGGCGGGTCTCCCTACGCCGTACCCGGTCGCACCGGACGCCAACACCGGGTCGAGGACGAGCGCCCGCGCCGATCCCGCACGAGATCTGCGAAACGGGGTATGGGCCCCTTGTCGCCGATGGACCACCGCCCCACGGGTGTGTCAGCGCGCCTGGCCCGAGGGTCGTTCCGGACCAGGCGCCGAGGAGGACACATGACGAAGGTCGTCGCCGTCACAGGGGCGAGCGGAGGCATCGGCAGGGCCGTGGCCCGCGAGTTCGCCCGACGCGGGAACGACGTGGCGCTGCTCGCCCGCGGCGAGCGGGGTCTCGAGGCGGCTGCCGCCGAGGTGCGGGCGGAGGGCCGCCGGGCGCTGGTCGTTCCCGTGGACGTCGCCGACGCCGAGGCGGTCGAATCGGCGGTCGAGCGCATCGAGTCGGAGCTCGGACCCGTCGACGTCTGGGTCAACGACGCGTTCACCTCCGTCTTCGCCCGCTTCGAGGACATCTCGCCCGAGGAGTACCGCCGCGTCACCGAGGTGAGCTACCTCGGCTACGTCTACGCGACCCGGGCCGTCCTGCAGAGGATGCGGCAGCGCGACGCCGGCACGATCGTGCAGGTCGGCTCGGCCCTGGCCTACCGCGGCATCCCGCTCCAGACGGCATACTGCGGCGCGAAGCACGCCATCCAGGGCTTCCACGAGGCGCTGCGCGTCGAGCTGCTCCACGAGCGCAGCAACGTGCACGTGACGATGGTGCAGATGCCGGCGGTCAACACCCCGCAGTTCTCGTGGGTGCTCTCGAGGCTGCCCCGGCACGCGCAGCCGGTGCCGCCGATCTACCAGCCCGAGGTCGCGGCCCGCGCCATCGCCTACGCCGCCGAGCACCCCCGCAGGCGCGAGTACTGGGTGGGCGGGACCACCGTCGCGACGTTGATGGCCAACGCCGTGGTGCCGGGCCTGCTCGACCGGTACCTCGCGAGAACCGGGTTCGACTCGCAGCAGACCGATGAGCCGCGCCCGGACGACCAGCCCGTCAACCTCTGGGACCCCGCCGACGGTGGGGACGGCCGAGACTTCGGCGCCCACGGCGCGTTCGACGGCAAGTCCAAACCGGCCAGTCGGCAGCAGTGGCTGGCGCACCGCTACCCGCAGGTGGCCGGCGTTGCAGGCATCGCCGCCGCCGGCCTCGCGCTCGCGGCTCTGGGGCGGCGACGGTGAGCGGTGGGGGACGCGTCCGACTCGCGGGCGCCATCGGGATCGCCTGGGGTGCAGCCCTCTTCGCCTACCCCGACGACGTCTGGCAGCGGGTCGCGGGGCGTGGCTGCAACGGGGACGAGCAGCTCGTCACGCAGGTGCTCGGCCTTCGCCACATCGCGCAGGGCGCAGCCCAGGTGCTGGCGCCGCAGGCGGTGAGACGCCCCGCGGCCCTCGTCGACACGGCCCACGCGGTGTCGATGCTCGCCCTCGCGGCGTGGCGACGTGAGTACGCCCCGGCCGCCCTCGCGTCCGCGGCCGTCTCTCTCGGCGGGGCTGCCCTCTCCGGCGGCGCACGCGCCCCCCGATGAGCAGCTCCCGCAGGCCGGCGTCGGCCGAGACGAGCCGGTCGACCGGTCAGCCCTTCCACGTGCTGCGCGACTACTCGTTCGTCGCGGACGGGCACCGCGGCGCGCTCATCGGTCCGCGGGGCGACGTCGCGTGGATGTGCGTGCCGCGCTGGGACTCGCCGGCGGCGTTCGCCAGCCTCGTGGGCGGGCGCGGCGGCTACACGGTCACCCCGGTGGACGCGTACGTCTGGGGCGGGGCCTACGAGCCGGGAAGCCTCGTGTGGCGCAGCCACTGGGTCACCAACGACACCACCATCGAGTCGCGCGAGGCGCTCGCCGTGCCCGCGGACCCGCACCGCGCGGTGCTGCTGCGCCGGGTGCTCATGCCCGACACCGAGGGCGCGCGGGTCGCGGTCTCGCTCGACCTCCGCGCCGACTTCGGCAGCACCCATGCCGAGGCACGGCGCGACGAGCAGGGCCGCTGGCTGCTCACCGCCGGCGACCTGCGGGCGCGCTGGAGCGGCCTGCCCGAGGCCCGCGCCGACGACGACGGGGTGCTGAGGGGCGAGATCTACCTCGCCGCCGGTGAGCACCGCGACCTCGTGCTCGAGGTCTCCGACCGGCCTCTGGACGACCCGGTCGACGCGGAGCAGGCCTGGCGGGCGACCGAGCACTGGTGGCGCGAGCAGGTTCCCGCCCTCGAGAACGTCGTCGGTCGCCGCGACGCCCGGGTCGCGTACGCGGTGCTCCGTGGGCTGACGACGCCCGGCGGTGGCATGGTCGCCGCGCCGACGCTCGGGCTGCCTGAGCGCGCCGAGGCGGGCCGCAACTACGACTACCGCTACGTGTGGCTGCGCGACCAGGCGTATGCCGGCCTCGCCGTCTCGGTCGAGGAGCCCCTCCCGCTGCTGCCCGAGCTCGTCGACGTCACGACGGCCCGTGTGCTCGAGCACGGCACCGACCTCGCACCGGCCTACGGAGTGACCGGCAGCCTGCCACCGCACGAGAGCACCCTCGACGTGCCCGCCTACCCGGGCGGCGCTGCTGTCGTCGGCAACTGGGTGCGCGGCCAGTTCCAGCTCGACACCCCGGGCGAGCTGCTCCAGCTGTATGCCGCCGCGGCCCGACACGACCTGCTGACCTCCGAGGACGCCAAGGCGGCCGAGGTGCTCGTCGACACCATCGACCAGCGCTGGCGCAAGCCCGACGCCGGCATCTGGGAGCTCGACCCGGACTGGTGGACCCACTCGCGGCTGGCGTGCGTCGGCGGCCTGCGCCGCTTCGCCGAGCAGGTGCCCGGCGAGCTCGCCGGCCGCGCCGAGGACCTCGCCGATGCGATCCTCTCCGAGACGAGCCGACGGTGCCTGTCGCCCGACGGCGTGTGGCTGCGACGTCCGCGGCACCACGAGCTCGACGCGTCGTTGCTGCTGCCCGGCATCCGCGGCGCGCTCGCGCCGCAGGACCCGCGCAGCCTCGCGACGATCGCCGCGGTCGAGGAGGACCTCTCGGCCGACGGCTACCTCTATCGCAACCGCCCCGACGACCGCCCGCTCGGTGAGGCCGAAGGTGCCTTCCTGCTCTGCGGTTTCGCGATGACGCTCGCGCACTGGGGCGCCGGCCACGACGTCGAGGCGTTCCGGTGGTTCGAGCGGCAGCGCGCGGCGGCAGGGCCCGCCGGCCTGTTCGCCGAGGAGTTCGACGTCGAGCAGCAGCAGCTGCGCGGCAACCTGCCCCAGGGCTTCGTCCACGCGCTGCTGCTCGAGTGCAGCCAGCGCCTCGGCGCCGAGCCCGAGACCGACACGGGCAGCGCCACGTGACCGGCAGACCCGAAGGGAGAGCGAGACACCGATGACGATGACGGAGAACCCGACGACCACGACGCCCACGCCGGAGGACCGGCTCGTCACGGCGCTGCGCTCACGCGTACGCGGCGAGGTGCGCGCCGACCTCGGGAGCCGGGGGGCGTATGCCGTCGACTCGTCGAACTACCGCTACGTGCCGACCGTCGTCGTCAACCCCCTCGACCCCGAGGACGCGGTGGCAGCAGTGGCCGTGTGCCGGGAGCACGACGCGTCTCTCGTGTCGCGCGGCGGCGGCACCAGCCTCGCCGGGCAGACCACCGGGCCGGGTGTCGTCATCGACTGGTCGCGACACTGCACCCGCGTCGAGTCGGTCGACGTCGAACGGCGCCGGTGCGTCGTCGAGCCCGGCATCGCCCTCGACGACCTCAACCGGGCGCTCGGACCGCACGGCCTGATGTACGGCCCCAAGCCGTCGACGCACCGCACCTGCACCATCGGCGGGATGATCGGCAACAACTCGTGCGGGTCGACCGCGCAGGCGTACGGCAAGACCGTCGACAACGTGCACCGCCTCGAGGTGCTCACCTACGACGGCACGCGGATGTGGGTCGGCCCGACGAGCGAGGAGGAGTTCGTCGCAGCCGTCGACGGCGGCGGGCGCCGGGCCGAGATCCACCAGGCGCTGCGTGGCCTGCGCGACGAGAACCTCCAGCTGCTGCGCACGCGCTACCCGAAGATCCCGCGCCGGGTCTCGGGCTACAACCTCGACTCGCTGCTGCCCGAGAACCACTTCGACCTCGCCCGCGCGCTCGTCGGCTCGGAGGGCACCCTGGTGACGGTGCTGCGTGCGGAGCTCGAGCTCGTCGAGGTGCCCAAGGCGACCGCGATGGTCGTCCTCGGCTTCCCCGACATCGCCGATGCCGGCGACGCGGTGCCGCAGGTGGTCTCACACGACCCGTGGCTGCTCGAGGGTCTCGACGACGTCCTCATCGACCTCGAGCGCGAGCTGGCGCTCGCGGGCGACGCCGTCGAGGACCTGCCCAAGGGACGCGGCTGGCTCGTCGTCCAGTTCTCGGCCGACACGCAGGAGGAGGCGGACGGGCGGGCCAAGGCGCTGCTCCGCGACGTCGAGGGCAACGAGCACCCACCGACGACCCGCTTCTACGACGACTCCAGCCACATCGAGGAGCTGGTCCGCGTGCGCGAGGCGGGGCTGGGCGCCACCGCCCACCCGTCGGCGCGGCACGACACGTGGCCGGGGTGGGAGGACTCCGCGGTGCCGCCCGAGCGGCTCGGAGAGTACCTGCGCGAGCTGCGCACGCTCTTCGACGAGTACGGCTACCGCGAGGACGAGACGTCGATCTACGGCCACTTCGGCCAGGGCTGCGTGCACTGCAGCATCCCGTTCGAGCTGCGCACCGCCGACGGCATCGCGAACTACCACGAGTTCACCACTCGCGCAGCGCATCTCGTGGTGCAGTACGGCGGCTCGCTGTCGGGCGAGCACGGTGACGGACAGGCCCGCGGCGACCTGCTCCGCGTCATGTTCGGCGACGACGTGGTCGCGCTGTTCGAGCAGGTCAAGGACCTCTTCGACCCGCACGACCGGATGAACCCGGGCAAGGTCGTCCGTCCCAACCCGCGCGACACGCACCTGCGCCTCGGAACCGACTACGCCCACCCCGAGCCCCGCACCGAGTTCGGCTTCCCCCACGACGACGGCCGCTTCTCGCGGGCCGTGCTGCGCTGCGCCGGCATCGGCAACTGCCGCACGTCGTCGAGCGAGTCGCAGGTGATGTGCCCGTCGTACATGGTGACGCGCGACGAGGTGCACTCGACCCGCGGCCGGTCCCGCCTGCTCTTCGAGATGATGCGCGGCGACGCCATCACCGACGGCTGGCGCTCGACGGAGGTGCGCGACGCCCTCGACCTGTGCCTGGCCTGCAAGGGGTGCAAGTCGGACTGCCCGGTCGGCGTCGACATGGCGACCTACAAGGTCGAGTTCCTCTCGCACCACTACCGGCACCGGGTGCGGCCCGCCGCGCACTACTCGATGGGCTGGCTGCCGCTCACGGCGCGGGTCGCGGCGCGGACGCCACGGGCGGTGAACCGGCTGACGCAGTCGCGCCTGACGGCGCCGCTGCTCAAGCGACTCGGCGGCATCGCCCCCGAGCGCAGCCTGCCGGCGTTCGCCGAGGAGCCCTTCACGGCATCCGGTCGCGGGCGGCGGCTGACGCAGAGGTCCTCGAGAGCCATTGGTGCCGAAGCGGACCGAAGCGACCCCGATCAACCGGGGGACCGGGGGCGCGTCATCCTGTGGCCCGACACCTTCTCCAACTACTTCCACCCGAGTGTGCTGGCCTCGGCCGTCGACGTGCTCGAGGCAGCCGGCTTCACCGTCGAGGTCCCGCACGAGCCCGTCTGCTGCGGTCTCACGTGGATCTCGACCGGCCAGCTGCGCACCGCCAAGCGCGTGCTGCGGCACACGGTCTCGGTGCTGCGCGACGACCTGCGCGCCGGCACCCCGGTCGTCGGGCTCGAGCCGTCGTGCACGGCGGTGTTCCGCTCCGACGGCCCCGAGCTGCTGCCCGGCGACGAGGACGTGCGGCGCCTGGCCCACCAGACGATGACGCTCGCCGAGCTGCTCCGTGGGCGTGCGCCGGACTGGCGGCCGCCACACGTCGACGTCGACGCGATCGTGCAGACGCACTGCCACCAGCACGCCGTGATGGGCACGAAGCCCGATGACGAGCTGCTCGAGGCCGCCGGCGTCGACGCCGACCGGCTCGGCTCCGGGTGCTGCGGTCTCGCCGGCAACTTCGGCTTCGAGCGCGGCCACTACGACGTCTCGGTCGGTGCGGCCGAACGAGTGCTGCTCCCGCGGGTACGGGACGCGGAGGCGTCGACGGTCGTCCTCGCCGACGGCTTCTCCTGCCGCACGCAGGTGGAGCAGGAGACGGGACGCCACGCCGTGCACCTCGCCGAGCTGCTCGCCCGAGGTCTGCGGGAGAACCCGCGCCCGGGCGGCGCGCACACCGACCAGCACGACCACCCCCGATCGGAGGAGAAGTGAGATGAGCACCATGACCGTCGGAGACCACGTCCTCGAGCGACTGCGCGAGTGGGGTGTCGACCAGGTGTTCGGCTACGCCGGCGACGGCATCAACGGGTTGCTCGCCTCGTGGGAGCGCGCCGACGACAAGCCGCGCTTCATCCAGGCCCGGCACGAGGAGATGGCCGCCTTCCAGGCCTGTGGCTACGCCAAGCTGAGCGGCCGCGTCGGCGTCTGCACCGCGACGAGCGGACCGGGTGCCATCCACCTGCTCAACGGCCTCTACGACGCCAAGCTCGACCACGTGCCGGTCGTCGCGATCGTCGGCCAGACCGCTCGGTCGGCGATGGGAGGCAGCTACCAGCAGGAGGTCGACCTGCTGAGTCTCTTCAAGGACGTCGCCAACGAGTACTGCCAGATGGTGACGGTCCCGGAGCAGCTGCCCAACGTCATCGACCGCGCGATCCGCATCGCCGCCTCGCGGCGCACGGTCACCGCGGTGATCATCCCGAGCGACGTGCAGGAGCTCGAGTACGCCCCGCCGCAGCACGCCTTCAAGATGGTGCCCTCGAGCCTCGACCAGACGTTCGCCCTGCCGGTGCCCTCCGACACCGACCTGCAGCGGGCCGCCGAGGTGCTCAACGCCGGCGAGAAGGTCGCGATGCTCGTCGGCCAGGGGGCCCGGGCCGCGGTCGCCGAGGTCACCGAGGTCGCCGACGCGCTGGGCGCCGGGGTGGCCAAGGCGCTGCTCGGCAAGGACGTGCTCTCCGACGACCTGCCGTGGGTGACGGGCTCCATCGGACTGCTCGGCACGCGCCCGTCCTACGAGCTGATGACGGACTGCGACACCCTTCTCGTCGTCGGGTCGAACTTCCCCTACACGCAGTTCCTCCCCGGCTTCGAGGAGGGCAAGCCGAAGGTGCGTGCGGTGCAGATCGACGCCGACCCGACGATGGTCGGGCTGCGCTACCCGTTCGAGGTCAACCTCGTCGGTGACTCCGCCCGCACCCTGGGGGCGCTGTTGCCGCTCCTGACCCCCAAGCCCGAGCGGGCCTGGCGAGAGACCGTCGAGTCGAACGTCGCCCGCTGGTGGGACGTCATGGCCGCCCGCGGCAAGGTCGAGGCCGACCCGATCAACCCCGAGCACGTCTTCGAGGAGCTGTCGCCGCTGCTGCCCGACGACTCGATCATCACCGCCGACTCCGGCTCGGGCACCAACTGGTACGCACGCCACATCAGGATGCGCGGCACCATGCGGGGCACGCTCTCAGGCACCCTGGCGACGATGGGTTGTGGCGTGCCGTACGCCATCGGCGCCAAGTTCGCCCACCCCGACCGGCCCGTGCTCGCCACTGTCGGCGACGGCGCCATGCAGATGAACGGCATGGGCGAGCTCGTCACCATCGCGAAGTACTGGAAGGACTGGAGCGACCCGCGGCTCGTCGTCATGGTGCTGCAGAACGGCGACCTGAACCAGGTCACGTGGGAGCTGCGCGCCATGGGCGGCTCGCCGCAGTTCCTGCCCTCGCAGCACCTGCCGACCGTCGACTTCGCCGCCTTCGCTCGCAGCCTCGGCCTCGAGGGCATCCACGTGAACGACGCGGGTGAGGTGACCTCCTCGTGGCAGCGGGCGCTGGCGTGCGACCGGCCCTGCGTCATCGTCTTCGAGACCGACCCGGCCGTGCCTCCGATCCCGCCCCACGCCACATGGGACCAGATGAAGAAGGCGGCCGAGTCCGTGCTGCGCGGCGACCCCGACCGTGCGGACGTCGTCAAGGAGGGGATCCGCAGCAAGCTCGCCGAGGTGCTCCCGAGCCGCGAGGAGTGAACGGCCGTGACGGCATACGTCAGCGGGATGCCGTGGCCGTGAGAGCGGCCGGCACGGTCGACGCGGTGCGGGCCACGGCCTTCACCGTGCCGACCGACGCGCCCGAGGCCGACGGCACCATCGCGTGGGACTCGACGACGTGCGTCGTGGTGGAGGTCGACTGCGACGCTCTGACCGGGACGGGCTGGACGTACGGCGCGGCAGCCGTCGCGGACCTCGTCCGCGAGATCCTCGCCCCGGTCGTCGCGGGCGGCGACCCGCTGGCCGTGGCCGACCGGTGGCGCGACCAGGTGCGCGCCCTGCGCAACGTCGGCG
>JABFXB010000452.1 GCA_013361975.1 Dermatophilaceae bacterium | reverse complement strand
CTCTCGGCCGGGCACGGCGGGCCGGTGCGCCTGGTCGCCCCCGGACGCCGTGGCTTCTGGTGGGTCAAGTGGGTCGACCGGGTCGGCGTCGACGACCGGCCGTCGTGGTCGCAGCCACCGTTCCCGCTGCAGTGACGCCGCCCTTGCCTGCGCCCGACGGTCTCAGCGTCGGGGACGCCGCGAGAGCCACTCCAGCAGGAGCCCGAGGCCCAGCACCGCGAAGAAGGCGAGGCCGTAGCGGTCGTCGTCGGTGACGTGGAAGGCGACGAAGAGTGCCACGGACGCGACGCCCGTGATCCCGAAGAGAAGCCCCTCCCGGCGGCTCCGCGCGACCGCGGCGCGCACCTGCTCCGGGTCCCGCACGACGTCACGGTGGCGCTTGACGAACGCCTCGGGGTCGTCGATGCCCTGCGCTCCGTTCGCGAGAAGCACCTCTCGCGCCGCTCCCGGATCCACCGCCCGCAGCTCCACCCCGTCCACGAGGAAGCCCTCGGCGCTGCGACCCTCGAAGACCGAGATGTCGAGGTCGCGCCTGGCGGACCACCGGATCGGCGGAAGCGGTTGGGGGAGCGTGAAGAACAGGACGAGGTTGGGCGGGGCCCACGGTGACGTCGTGCTGAGGTACGGCGTGCGGAACTCCTCGCGCGTCACCCACTCCTCGGCGTCCTCGTCGACCTCGGCGTCCTCCCACCCCGCGTCCGGGACGGCCGGCTCCAGCAGGACGCCGACCGCGCCCATCGGGACGAACCAGCCCCGGCGACCGCCGAACACGCGGGGAACGACGAGCGTCACCCCGGTGCGGTCGACGTCGACGTAGGTGTCGCGCGAGAACAACCGCCAGCGGCGAAGGGCGATGCGGGCGGCGGGCGGCTCGTTCCGGGCACCGGCCACGGGGTGGCCGGACAGGCTGGTCACACCGGCACGTCCCGGAGCCTTGACGGCGCACGTCACCGCGACCACCACCGACTCCACGAAGAGGAACAACGAGAAGCCGTGCGCCGAGTCGCCGACCGGCCAGACGCCGGTCTCGGCCGGCACGACCACCGACATGACGAGGAGCAGGATGAACGCGAGGGCACATCCGACGAAGGCACGCGGACGCAGTGTCCGCCACGACCACTCGCCGTCCGCGCCGCGGGCCGCCACGACGAGAAGCGCCCGCGCGACGAGCAGCGACGCGGCGAAGATCGTCAGGAAGTCGGGCCACGTGTCCCCGCTGTAGATGCGCCCGGACCCGACGGCATACAGGCCGAACAGCAAGACGAGGACCCCGGCCACGAACAAGGCGAAGGGGCTGACGCGCGGTCGCGTCACGGGGAGAACCGGGCCGTCGTCCACTCTGCTGCGCTCCTCGGGCGAGGCCCGTCCGTCGTGCTCGGGCGGTACGCCCCGTCGGCGAGCAAGATACCGAAACACCGCGTGAACGGCCGCCCGGGTTGCGCGGACCCGGGCGGCCGTCCCGCACCCCCGGTGCTCAGCCGCCGATCGGCGTCGGGTTGGTCGGGTTGGTCGGGTTGGTCGGGTCGGGCGGCACGGGCAGGGAGCCGTGGATCCGGTTCTGTGCCTGGCAGTCCTGGGTGCAGTTCGTCGCGCCCTGGCTCAGCTCGATGGCGTCCTCCCCGAGCACGCCGCCCATGCGGCCACCCGAGGTGACCGACCACGTGGTGACGGAGCCGGTCTGCAGGGTCTTGGTGGCCACCTGCGGGCTGTCCTTGCCGAGGAGCATCTGGTGGTAGCCGGTGCTGCTCTGCGCCGGCGACACCGCGTCGACGCCGTTGCCGAAGTTGACCTTGCCGGTGAACGGGTTGACGAAGTAGAAGAGCGTCGGGCCGAGGGTGTGCGTCAGCGTGACGTTGCTCGCGAACTCCGGCTCCATCTGGAAGATCCCGCCCTGCGGTGCGTCCTTGGCCTGGACCTTGAGCTTGCCGCCGGCCGTCCGGAAGAGAGCCACCAGCGTGTCGTCGCGGACCTGCAGCTCGAGCACCGGGCCGGCGAGCTGCGCTGCCGTCAGCGTGGGCACCTTGCTCTGGAACACCACGGTCGGGCTCGTGACCATCCGGTCCGGGGCCGGGGCGCCCGTCAGGGTGTAGTCGTAGACGCCGAGCGTGGCCGGGTCGATCGTGAAGGTCGTGTGGACGCCGGTCACCTTCACGACGCCCTG
>JABFXB010000074.1 GCA_013361975.1 Dermatophilaceae bacterium | reverse complement strand
GCTCTCCCTACAAGGTCTTCACGCCCTTCTCCAGGGCGTGGCACCAGCACGGGCGACCAGCGCCCGCTTCGCGCCCCAAGCGCATCGCCTGGCTGCGCGGCGACGTGCGCAGCGACCCGCTGCCGAAGGTCCCGCGCATGGAGGCCGGCGAGGCTGCGGCGCTCAAGCGGTGGGAGACGTTCCTCCACGACGGGCTGACGGCATACGACCGCGAACGCGACCGGCCCGACCTCGACACGACGTCCCGGCTGTAGGCTCCCCTGAAGTACGGCGAGATCCACCCGCGCACGATCCTGGCCGACATCGCCGCCCACTCGGCCGGGCGCTCGAAGGCCGCGACGACGTACGTCACCGAGCTCATCTGGCGCGAGTTCTACGCCGACGTGCTCTGGCACAACCCTCGCTCCGCGTGGCACGACCTGCGGCCCGAGCTGTCGGAGCTGCCCTACGACTCGGGCGCCGAGACCGACCGGCTCGTCGAGGCCTGGCGCGAGGGACGCACCGGCTACCCGCTCGTCGACGCGGGGATGCGGCAGCTGCTCGAGGAGGGGTGGATGCACAACCGGGTGCGCATGATCACGGCGAGCTTCCTCACGAAGGACCTGCACGTGTGGTGGCCGGTGGGCGCACAGCACTTCCTCGACCACCTCATCGACGGCGACATCGCGTCGAACAACCACGGCTGGCAGTGGGTCGCCGGCACCGGCACCGACGCGTCGCCGTACTTCCGCGTCTTCAACCCGGTGACGCAGGGGCGCAAGTTCGACCCCGACGGCGACTACGTGCGGCGGTGGGTGCCGGAGCTGCGCCACCTCGCCGGCGCGGCGGCGCACGAGCCGTGGAAGCACGACAACGGGTACGACGACGACTACCCGGAGCGCATCGTCGACCACGACGACGAGCGCAAGGAGACGCTGGCGCGCTACGAACGCGCCCGAGGCTAGGCGAGGAGTCGACACCATGCGGGGCCCCGTGGCCGAGCTGCGCGCGTTCGTCAACGCGGCGCTCATCCAGAAGGTCGATCGTGACCACCGCGACCCCGACGACGTCTTCCATCGCCGCCAGGTCGTCGTTGCCCTGACGTTCGTCCTGGGGTCGGCCGTGCTGGCGTGGGCGCTTCGCATCACGCCGGGCGACCCGCTCTTCTACGTCGCCACGCTCGCGCTCGCCGCCGTGTGGATCGTCGGTGCACTGCTCTCGGGGCCCCTGCACGCCGGCATGGGGCGCACGCGTCGGGGCGAGCAGACCAGGCCGGTCGTCCAGTCGCTCGCGCTCGGAGCCCTGCTGCTCGCCGTCTTCCTGCTCGGCGCGCTCGTCGTGGCGCGCATCCCGCTGCTGCGCGAGCCCGTGGACCAGCTGCTCGACCACGCGCGGTTCGGCTCGTTCGCCGCGGTGCTCGCCATCACCTTCCTCAACGGGGTCGTCGAGGAGATCTACTTCCGCGGCGCCCTGTATGCCGCCATCCCCCGCCACCCGGTCGCGCTGACCACGGTGCTCTACGCCCTGACGACCGTCGGCAGCGGCGTGCCCCTGCTCGTCTTCGCCGCCGCCGTGATCGGCGTCGTGACCGGGCTGCAGCGCCGGGTCACCGGCGGCTTCCTCGGGCCGATCATCACGCACGTCGTGTGGTCGACCGGGATGCTCGTGCTTCTCCCACCCGCCCTCTCACTCACGAGGTGAACCATGACTGCCGACCCTGACACCTCGACGCACACGGCCACCGCCCACGACACCGGGCGCACCGCGCTCGTGACCGGAGCCTCCGGCTACATCGGCGGGCAGGTCGTGCCCCGGCTCCTCGACGAGGGGTGGAGCGTGCGCGTGCTGACGCGGAACCGCGCGTCGCTGGACGGCCGGCCGTGGCGCAGTCGGGTCGAGATCGCCGAGGGCGACGTCTCGTCGGCCACCGACATGCGCAGGGCGCTGAGCGGCGTCGACGCCACGTGGTACCTCGTGCACTCGATGGACGACCGGCCCGACTTCGAGCAGCGCGACCGCGACGCGGCCACGACGTTCAGCACTGCGGCCCTCGAGGAGGGCGTGGGCCGCATCGTCTACCTCGGCGGCCTGCACCCCCACGACGAGGTGCTCTCGCCGCACCTGGCCTCGCGGGTGGAGGTCGGGCGCATCCTGCTCGACTCGGGCGTGCCGACGGCCGTGCTG
>JABFXB010000103.1 GCA_013361975.1 Dermatophilaceae bacterium | reverse complement strand
GCTCGCGCCCGGTCGACGCTCCAACTACGGCTCGGGCCGGCAGTCGAAGCACATCTACGTCACGGCCTCGAGTCAGGGGGCGCCGCTCGCCGCCGAGCTCGCCCGCGGCGACGGGGCGCCTCGCGTCTATCGTGTCGAGCCGCTCGGCACCCTCGAGGACGACCCCAACGTCACCGACAAGCGCTTCCCCGGCAACCCGACCCGGTCGTACCGCACCACCGAGCCGCTGCGGGTCGTCGAGGAGATCACCGGCTGGGAGCCGCCGTCGCCCGAGGTCGTCGCGCACATCCGCAGCTCCATGGGCCAGCTGGCCGAGCTCGGCATCGAGGCCATGGACGACTGACGCGACCGCGACCCGGGCGCCCGGTTCGTGGCGGGGTCAGGCCGTCGGCGCGGCGAGGAGCAGGGCGCCCGCCAGCACGCCCCCGGCGACGACCACCGCCGTCACTGCCGCCGTCACCCGCCACGAGAAGGTGCGCGCGACCATGACGACCGACGGCGCGCTCAACGCCGGCAGCGTCACGAGCAGCACGCCCACGACGCCGAAGCTGGCTCCGGCTGCCAACAGCCCCGCGACGACGGGGATCTCGCCGGCGGTGGGGATGACCAGCGCGGCGCCCACGAGACCGACGACGAGGAGCGCGACCGGGCCGGCCGCCCGGTCGAGGCCGGCGAAGTCGGAGAGCCACCCGCTCAGCCACCCGGTCAGCACGACGAGGACGAGGTACTCCGGCACGATCACGACGACGTAGCGGGCCAGCGTCCGCAGGAACCGGCGAGGCAGGTCGCCGAGGCGCACGGCGTCGTCGGCCCGGCCGAGGCCCAGCCCGTCCCCGGCACGACGCGTGAGGACCGGTGCCACCGCGGCGGTCGAGTCCGTCCTCTCCGTCACGCCACCGGCCGTGCCCCCGCCCGCGACCCTCGTCGCCACCACCGCGGCAGCGAGCACGACGACGACACCGACGACCACGCGTACGGCCACGAGCCGCACCGGCATCGTCAGGGCCAGGAAGACGAGCACGGCCGGGTTGAGCAGGGGGTTGCCGAGCCAGTACGCGACGGCCGAGCCGATCGGCGCACCCCGGCGTCGCACCCCGATCGCCACCGGCGAGGTGCAGCAGGTGCACATCATGCTCGGCAACGACAGCGCGGCGCCCACGACACCCTGGCCGACGACGGTGCGCCGTGACATCAGCGTGACGAACCAGCTGCGCGGCACGAGGGACTCGATCGCCGCCGCGACGACGAGACCGACGACCGCCGCCTTCCAGACGGCGGCGACGTACACCTGTGTGAAGGCCAGCGCCCCCGACACGCTCGGCGCGGACCCGGCCCGGCCGCTGGTGCCGAAGATGTCCGACCCCGACCACACGCCGGTGACGGAGAGCGTGCGCGCCTTGTCGGCGTACGGGAGCCACTTCGCCCAGAGCAGGCCTGCGGCCATGAGCGCCACGACGACGAGGACGCCGGTCACCGCGACCGCACGGGGCGAGGCCGCCGCGACCCCCTCGGTGGCCGCCGGGCCGCTCGAGCGGTCGGCACTCATGACGGCTCCTTCGTAGGTCAGGTCGTGGGCACAGCTCGCTGCCTCCTTACCCTCCCGCGACCCTCCTGCGCCGTCGGGCGGCGCTCGATGGCCGCGCGGCGCACACTGGGTGGATGGTCGCAGCGACCCGGCCGGGCCGGGGGACCAACCTCGCCCTCCTCGTGCTCCTGGCCGGTTCGTTCGTGACCGGCTGGGTGGCCTTCGGGGTCGGCGTCGCGTCGGGCGCGAGAGCGGTCGCCGTGCTCCACGGCGTGCTGGCCCTGGGCATCCTCGTGCTGACCCCGTGGAAGAGCGTGGTCGTGAGGCGCGGGCTGCGCCGTCGCCGGCGGCACACGGTCGCAGTGGTGTTCACCCTCGTGCTGGCGCTCAGCCTGCTCGCCGGCATCGTGCACTCGACGCTGGGCCCCGTCCAGGTCGGCGGGGTGAGCGCTCTTGCCGTGCACGTCGGGTCCGCGGTCGTCGCCGTCCTGCTCGCCGTGGCCCACGTCGTCCGTCGCCCCCAACGCGTACGCGTGGGCGACCTGAACCGGCGAACCGCGCTGCGAGCCTTGGCTCTCGGCGGCACGGCCGCGCTGGCGTACGCCGCCCTGTCGTCGGTCACGGCGCTCGCCGGCCTGCC
>JABFXB010000219.1 GCA_013361975.1 Dermatophilaceae bacterium | reverse complement strand
CGAGGTGCGGATCACGCGCAACTGGCTCGACCATGCCGAGGGGAGCGTCCTCGTCGAGTTCGGCCGCACCAGGGTGCTGTGCGCGGCGTCCTTCACCGAGGGCGTGCCCCGGTGGCTCAAGGGCAAGGGCACCGGCTGGGTCACCGCCGAGTACGCCATGCTGCCGCGCGCCACGAACACCCGCTCCGACCGTGAGAGCGTCAAGGGCCGCATCGGCGGTCGCACGCACGAGATCAGCCGGCTCATCGGGCGCAGCCTCCGCGCCGTCATCGACACCAAGGCGCTGGGCGAGAACACCATCGTGCTCGACTGCGACGTCCTCCAGGCCGACGGCGGCACGCGCACGGCCGCGATCACGGGCGCCTTCGTCGCGCTCGTCGACGCCATCGAGGACGCCCGCGCCAAGGGCCTCATCGCCAAGAAGGCCGCGCCGCTCACCGGATCCGTGGCCGCCGTCTCGGTGGGCGTCGTCGCCGGCCAGGCCGTCCTCGACCTGGACTACCCAGAGGACTCCACGGCCGAGACCGACATGAACGTCGTCATGACCGGCGACGGCCGTTTCATCGAGGTGCAGGGCACGGCCGAGGGCGAGCCGTTCGACCGCGACCTGCTCGACCAGCTGCTCGACCTCGCGAAGAAGGGGTGCGCCGACCTCACCGAGCGGCAGCAGCAGGCACTCGCCACTTCTGTGGCCGATGTGCCCGACGTGGCTGACGCGGCCGACGTGGCCGACGGGGGGTCGGTCGCGTGACGAAGGTCGTCCTCGCCACCCGCAACGCCCACAAGGTGGAGGAGCTGCGCGAGATCCTCGCCGACGTCAGCGCCGAGCTGGGTCTCGAGATCGTGGGCCTCGACGAGTTCCCCGACGCTCCCGACGTCGTCGAGGACGGGGTCACGTTCGAGCAGAACGCCATCCTGAAGGCCGCATCGGCCGCCCACGCGACCGGCATGCCCGCCCTGGCCGACGACTCCGGGCTCGCGGTCGACGTGCTCGGGGGCTCGCCGGGCATCTTCAGCGCCCGCTGGTCCGGCGGCGGCGGCGACCGCGCCAACCTCGAGCTGCTCCTCGCCCAGCTGGGCGACGTGCGCGACGAGCACCGGGCCGCGGCCTTCGTCTGTGCCGCGGCCCTCGTGCTGCCCGACGGTCGCTCGGCCGCCGAGCTGGGACGTTTCGTCGGCACGGTCGCGCGCGAGCCTCGGGGCGCGAATGGTTTCGGTTACGACCCGATCTTCGTCCCATCCGACCAGCCGGACGGCGACGAACGCACACTGGCGGAGTACGACGCCGACGAGAAGAACCACGTGTCGCACAGGTCGCTCGCCTTCCGAGCACTCGTGCCACACCTGAAGGAGCACCTGAGGCCATGACCGCAACCAGCCCGGCCACCCGTCCCGAGACCGCTCAGGAGCCGGTGGCTCGCCCACTGTGGTGGGGAGCCGTCGACGGGGTGGTGGCCGGGCTGGTCACGGTCGGCCTCGCAACGCTGGCGGCGGGGGCACTCGTCGCGCTCGGCCAGTCGTCCGGCCAGCCGGCCCCGATCGCCGCGGTGAGCGGAGCCTTCATCGACCGGACACCCCCGTGGCTCAAGGACTTCGCCGTCTCGACCTTCGGCACGAACGACAAGCGCGCCCTGCTCGTCGGCACCGTGGTGGTGCTCGCGCTCGTCTGTGCCGCGATCGGCGGTCTCGCCACGCGGCGCCTGGTCCCGGCCCTCGTCGCGTTCGCTCTCGTCGGTGTGGTCGGGGCGGCGGCCGTCACGACACGGCCCGGCGCGGGGCCGCTCGACGTCCTGCCGACGGTGCTCGGCACGGTGGCCGGACTCTGGTTCCTCAGCCGCAGCGCCACCCCCGCCCGCACCGGCGTGGTCAGTGCGGCGAACCCCGGCAGACGCTGGCTGCTCGGTGGCGCCGTGGGTGCCGTGACCGCATACCTGGGCAGCTATGTCGGCGGCGGCTCGTCGGCGGCCACCGTGTCACGCGACGCGCTCAAGAGCGTGCCGGTCAAGGGCACCAAGCTCGTCATCCCCGCCGGCGCCGACCTGCGCATCCCGGGCCTCACGCCCTACATCGTCCCGAACGCCGACTTCTACCGCATCGACACCGCCATCGTCGTGCCGCACATCGACGCCAACGACTGGAAGCTCAAGGTGACCGGGATGGTCGACCG
>JABFXB010000449.1 GCA_013361975.1 Dermatophilaceae bacterium | reverse complement strand
CGCGCCCGCGATGTCCCGGATTGCCCCACGGCGCGCATTTCGGCGGATTGGGGCTGCAGGCACCCCGCGCCGTATCGTTGGGCGCGGCCGAGCCTCCTCGGCCGGCTCCCCTCTGCACCAGCGAAAGGCCCATCCATGCCCCGCCCCGCGATCCGACGTGCCCTGGCCGCCGTGCTCGCCTCCGCTGCGCTGCTGTCGGCCTGCACCGGCAACGCCGACGACGGCACCGACGGCTCCGGCGCGTCGGCGACGCCGGTGGTCGCCCCCGACGCGGCCGCTACGACGGCGTCCTCGGCGGTCACGGACGCAGTCTCCGCGTCGCTCGACGCCACGGCTGCCGGAACCGCAGCCCGCGACAAGGCCTTCGCCGGTGTCGCGCTCGAGTCGGCCAACGCGTACGCGAAGACGCTCCCCGGTCGCACGGCGGCGGAGAAGGCCGAGGCGGAGCTCGCCACCACGGGCGTGAAGGTGCTCGGGATCTCCCGCGAGGGCGACAAGCCGCGGCAGATGCTGGCGCAGACGACCCTCAAGAAGACCGGGGCGGCCGTGCTGGTGCTCCTGGTCGGCGACGAGAGCGGTGCCTTCAAGGCTGCGGCCATCACCCCGATGCTGCCCGACGCGAAGCTCGACGCCCTCGACCCGACCACCGACGGCTCGCCCGCCGTCGCCGACGGCAAGGGCCTGGTGGCGTCGCCCGACGACGTGCTGGCTGCCTTCGCCGGCTCGGTGAAGTTTCCCAAGCCGACCGCGACCAAGGTGCTCGCCGCCGACCCGCTCTCGGAGCAGCTGCGCCAGTCGGCGCTCGCCCAGTCGCAGGCCCTCAAGAACCAGGGCGCCTTCACCCAGGACCACGAGCCGAAGGGCGTCATCGGCGGGCTGCGTCTCAAGGACGGCAACGGCGCGATCGTCTTCGCGCACCTCGTGCGTCACGACGCCATCGCGATGCGCACGCCGGTCAAGCTCACCCCGGCCAAGGACCTCACCCTCCTGACCGGCATCAAGCAGATCACCACCGAGGCCGACCTCACCTCCAACGAGGTCGTCGCCATCGTCATCCCCGCGACTGGACAGGCCCGCGTCGTCGCGGCCTCGGACCAGCTCGTCGCCGGCTCGGGTCGGTGAGGCAGGATTGATCTATGAGTCACCAGCCATTCACCGCAGCAGCACTTCGCGGTGCCGTCGACCTGTCCTCGCTGAAGCGTCCGGCCCCGCAGGGTGGCCCCGGATCAGGCGCGGACTCCACCTCCGCGGACGGTGCTTCCCTCGTCGTCGAGGGCACTGACGCCTCGATCCGCGACGTGCTCGCGGCCTCGGCGACCCACCCGGTCGTCATGGTGCTGTGGTCACCGCGACTGCAGGAGTCGGCCGACTTCGTCTCCACGTTCGGTGCCATCGCCCGTCGCTACGCCGGCCGCTTCCAGCTCGTGACGGTCGACGTCGATGCGAACCCGACCATCCTGCAGGCGTTCCAGGTGCAGGCGGTCCCCGTCTCCTTCGCCTTCGTGCAGGGCCAGCCCGTGCCGCTCTTCGAGGGCGTGCAGCCCGAGGAGCAGGTCACGGTCGTCATCGACCAGGTGCTCGCTCTCGCGGCGCAGCACGGGGTCACCGGAACCGTCGCGGTCGACGGCGACCAGCCGACCGACGGGCCCGGCGAGGGCGACGAGGAGCCGCCGCTCCCACCGCTGCACCAGCAGGCCTTCGACGCCATCGAGGCGGGTGACCTCGAGGGTGCGGCCGCTGCCTACCGCGAGGCGCTCCTGCAGAGCCCCGCCGACGCCGACGCCAAGATCGGGCTGGCGCAGGTGGGCCTCATGCAGCGCACCCAGGACGTCGACCTCCAGGCGGCTCGCGCCGCCGCTGCTGCCGCCCCGACCGACGTCGACGCCCAGATCCTCGTCGCCGACCTCGACCTGCTCGGCGGACACGTCGAGGACGCCTTCGTGCGCCTCATCGACACGGTGCGCGTCACGGCCGACGCCGACCGCAACAAGGCCCGCGAGCACCTCGTCGAGCTCTTCGAGGTCGTGGGCTCCGCCGACGAGCGCGTGGCCAAGGCCCGCAAGTCCCTGATGAGCGCCCTCTTCTGAGCCCCATCGACGTCGATCGAGAGAGCGGCCCGTCCCGGACAGGACGGGCCGCTCTCGGTTCCACGGGGTGACGGAGCGTTCTCTCGATCGGCGTTCTCTCGATCGGGGTTCTCGCTCGGCTGGGGTCGGGCTGCTTCAGTCGGTGGCGGCGGTGTCGACCACCGACTCGGCGAGGCGCTCGACGACCTCGGCCGCGGTGCCGGCCAGCGACTCCGGGTCGCCGCTCTCGGGCGGCGTCGTCACCCACAGTCCCCAGCCGGGCGTCGACGGGTCGATGCCGGTGCCGACCACGACGAGGTGCACCGGTTCCGGCGCGGCCAGGTCGAGGTAGTCCTCGAGCCGGTCACCCTCGACGCGGTCGGCGACGACGACGTCGTACCCCTCGATGAGGTAGGTCTCGGCGAGCGCGAGCCCGGCCGACCACCGGAGCAGCTGGCGGCGCACCAGCCCCACTCCCGTGACCCCGCCGGCGGACTCGTCCGGCTCCACCAGCATCGCGTCGAGCACCTGGCCGTCGACGACGACCGAGCTGCCGAGCCGTTCACCGATCGCCCGTGCCAGCTGGCCCAGGCTCGAGGCATCGGCGCCGGTGACGAGCACGAGCCGACCGTGGGAGCCGCGGTCGGGAGCCGTCATCCGCCGAGGGCCGCCGACACGACCTCCTTGGCCTCGGCCTGGACCCGGGCGAGGTGCTCGGCGCCCTGGAACGACTCGGCGTAGATCTTGTAGACGTCCTCGGTGCCCGACGGCCGGGCGGCGAACCACGCGCTGTCGGTGGTCACCTTGAGACCGCCGATCTTCGCGCCGTTGCCCGGTGCCGCCGTCAACTTGCCCGTGATCGACTCGCCCGCCAGCGTCTCGGCGCTCACGTCGGCGGGGGAGAGGGCCCCCAGCTTCGCCTTCTCCTCACGCGACGCCGCAGCGTCGATGCGGGCGTATGCCGGGTCGCCGTGTCGCGCGGTCAGCCCGGCGTAGTGCTGGCTGGGGGTGCGGCCGGTGGCTGCGAGGATCTCGGAGGCGAGCAGGGCGAGCAGGATCCCGTCCTTGTCGGTGGACCAGACGGTGCCGTCGAAGCGCAGGAAGCTGGCGCCCGCCGACTCCTCGCCACCGAAGCCGACCGAGCCGTCGAGCAGACCCGGCACGAACCACTTGAAGCCCACCGGGACCTCGAGCAGGGTGCGCCCGAGGTCGGAAGCGACGCGGTCGATCATCGAGCTCGACACGAGCGTCTTGCCGATGGCCGTGCCGGCGCCCCAGCCGGGCCGCGCGCCACCGTAGAGGTACTGGATGGCCACGGCGAGGTAGTGGTTGGGGTTCATCAGGCCGGCGTCGGGCGTGACGATGCCGTGCCGGTCGGCGTCCGCGTCGTTGCCGGTGGACAGGTCGTAGGCGTCCTTGGTGCCGATGAGCGACGCCATCGCCGAGGGCGACGAGCAGTCCATGCGGATCTTGCCGTCCCAGTCGAGCGTCATGAACGCCCACTGCGGGTCGACGCGCGGGTTGACGACGGTGAGGTCGAGCCCGTGGCGCTCGCCGATCTCGCCCCAGTAGGCGACGGACGCGCCACCGAGCGGGTCGGCGCCGATGCGCACGCCGGCCTCGCGGATCTTCGCGAGATCGACGACGTTGGGCAGGTCGTCGACGTAGGCGCCCATGAAGTCGTAGGCGCCCGCCTCGCCCCGGGCCTTCTCGAAGGCGACCCGCTTGACGTCCTTGAGGCCGCCGCGCACGAGGTCGTTGGCGCGGGCCGCGATGACGGACGTCGCGTCGGTGTCGGCGGGGCCGCCGTGCGGCGGGTTGTACTTGAAGCCGCCGTCGGCCGGCGGGTTGTGCGACGGTGTGACGACGATGCCGTCGGCGAGACCCCTTGCGCCAGATGGTTTCCCGTGGTTGGCCCGGAGGATCGCGTGCGAGACGGCAGGTGTCGGGGTGAAACCGTCACGGTCGTCGACGAGCACCTGCACGCCGTTGGCGACGAGCACCTCGAGCGCCGAGCGCCAGGCCGGCTCTGACAGGCCGTGCGTGTCGCGGCCGATGAAGAGCGGCCCGTCGAAACCCTGCGACACGCGGTAGTCGACGATGGCCTGCGTCGTCGCGAGGATGTGGTCCTCGTTGAACGCCGTGCGCAGGCTCGAGCCGCGGTGTCCCGACGTGCCGAAGGCGACCTGCTGGTCGGGGTCGTCGACGTCGGGATGCAGGTCGTAGTACGCGCCGACGAGGGCGTCGACGTCGACGAGGTCCTCGGCCTGGGCGGGCTGGCCCGCGCGCGGGTGGGTCATGAGGGGTCTCCGTTCGTCGTCGTGGGCTGGGAGGTGCTCGCGTCGGAGCTGCCCGAGACCGCTCCCTGGATCGTGTCCGCTGCGGCCGGGACGGGCTCGTCGACGGGGACGAGCCAGACGGTGGACAGCCGCGGGACCGTCACGTCGGCGGCATACGGCTGGTGGTGCCAGTTCTCCTCGCGCGCCTCGACGACGACACCCGTGCTGCTGGGGGCGTCGGGGTGGTAGCCGGCGGTGTCGAGCACGACCGTCCAGCGCCCACCGCGAGGCAGCCCGATGCGATACGACTCCTGCGTCTGGCCGCTGAAGTTCATGACGCACGCGACGACGGGGGCGTCGGTCGCCCGGTCACCACGGCCGAAACGCAGCCACGAGAACGTGTTGTGGTCGGCGTCATCGGCCTCGAGCCACTCGAAGCCGGCGGGGTCGGCGTCGAGCTCCCACAGCGCGCGGTTGCCGCGGTAGATGCCGTTGAGGTCCTTGACGAGGTTGTGCACGCGGTAGTGCAGCGGCTGCTCGAGCAGCCACCAGTCGAGGCTGCGCCCCTCGGACCACTCGGACTCCTGGCCGAACTCGCAGCCCATGAAGAGCAGCTGCTTGCCCGGGTGGCACCAGAGGTAGGCGAGGAAGGCTCGCAGCGTCGCAACCTGCTCCTCGCGCGGGCCCCGCGACTTGCGCAGCAGCGAGCCCTTGCCGTGGACGACCTCGTCGTGGCTGATCGGGAGCACGAAGTTCTCGTCGAAGGCGTACATGAGCGAGAACGTCAGCTTGCCGTGGTGGTACTTGCGGTAGATGGGCTCCTCGCCGAGGTACTTCAGCGAGTCGTTCATCCAGCCCATGTTCCACTTGAAGCCGAAGCCCAGGCCGCCGTGGTTGGTCGGCTTCGTGACGCCCGGCCACGTCGTCGACTCCTCGGCGACGGTGACGATGCCGCCGACGCGCTTGTAGGCCGTCGCGTTGGTCTCCTTGAGCAGCTCGACGGCCTCGAGGTTCTCGCGCCCGCCGTGCTTGTTGGGCACCCAGGCGCCGGCGTCGCGCGCGTAGTCGAGGTAGAGCATCGAGGCGACGCCGTCGACGCGCAGGCCGTCGACGTGGAACTCCTCGAGCCAGTAGATGGCGTTGGCCACGAGGAAGTTGCGCACCTCGGGACGGCCGTAGTCGAAGATGTTCGAGCCCCACTCGGGGTGCCAGCCCAGACGCGGGTCGGGGTGCTCGTAGAGCGGCAGGCCGTCGAACCGGGCGAGCGCCCACTCGTCGGTGGCGAAGTGCCCGGGCACCCAGTCGAGCAGCACCCCGATGCCGGCCTTGTGCAGCTCGTCGACGAGGTAGCGGAAGTCGTCGGGGTGGCCCCACCGCGAGCTCGGCGCGTAGTAGCCGGTGACGTGGTAGCCCCACGACGGGACGTACGGGTGCTCCATCACGGGGAGGAACTCGACGTGCGTGAACCCGAGGTCGCGCACGTAGTTGACGAGGTGCTCGGCGAGCCCGCGGTAGCCGAGCTCCTGGCGCCACGAGCCGAGGTGCACCTCGTAGATGCTCATCGGCCCCTGGTGGGCGTTGGAGGTGCGGCGCCGCTCCATCCAGTCGCCGTCGCCCCAGTGGTAGTGGCTCTCGGTGACGATGGCCGCCTGCTTCGGGGCGACCTCCGTCATCCGCGCCATCGGGTCGCTCTTGAGCCGCACCAGCTCGTCGGGGCCGCGCACGGCGAACTGGTAGTTCATCCCCTCGCTGGCGCCCGGCAGGAAGAGCTCCCAGATGCCGCTCTCACCGAGGGCGCGCATCGGGTGGGTGCGTCGGTCCCAGTCGTTGAAGTCGCCGATGACGTGGACGGCCTTGGCCCGCGGCGCCCAGACGGCGAACGAGACGCCCCACACGTCGCCGAGCGGCCCGGGGTAGTGGCGCACGTGGGCGCCGAGCACGGTCCACAGCTGCTCGTGCCGCCCCTCGTTGATGAGGTGGCGGTCGATCTCGCCCAGCGTCGGGGCGAAGCGGTAGGGGTCGTCCTGCTCGTGCTCGACGCCGTCGCCGTACTCGACGAGCAGGCGGTAGTCGTGCGTCGAGCCGAAGTCGGGTGAGGTCATCGACCAGATGCCGTCACGCACGTGCTGCAGCTCGACGCGGTCGCCCGAGTCGAGGCGCGCGGACACCCTGGTCGCGAACGGCCGGAAGGCCGTGATGGTGAGCCCGCCGGGGCCGACGTGGTGTCCGAGCAGGTCGTGCGGCTGGCCGTTGCGGCCGTGGAGGAATGCCGTGATGGCTTCGTCGTCGAGCGAGGGTCCGTGGGACGTGTTGGTGCTCATGGCGTGCCTTCCGGGGTGATGAGCCGCTCGACCGCGCCGAGGGGGATCGGGAGCCAGGTCGGGCGGTTGCGGGCTTCGTAGACGACCTCGTACAACGCCTTGTCGAGCTCGAGTGCGCGAGTCAGCGCCACGGCGTCGGCATCGGGGGCGCCTGCGACAGAGGCGTACCCGTCGAGGAACGCCTGGCGGCACGCGGCGGCCCACGCGGTCGCGTCGACCGGTGACTGCGCCAGCGCCACCGAGCCGGCCGCGTAGTCGAACGAGCGGAGCATGCCGGCGACGTCGCGCGCCGTGAGGTCGGGCTGGGTGCGCTCGGCGAGCGGGCGCAGCGGTTCTCCCTCGAAGTCGAGCGCGACCCAGCCGCGCTCTGGGACGTCGAGGACCTGGCCGAGGTGGTAGTCGCCGTGGATCCGCTGGAGCGGCGGCCAGTGGACGTCGCGGACCGACTGCGCGATGCGGTCGACCGCGGCCGAGTGGGAGGCGAGCTCGGGCACGAGGGCGGCCGCGGCGGCATACCTCTGGCGCATCGAGGTGACGAGCGCGTCGCGCGACTCGGGCGTGACCTCGGAAGTGCCCAGCGCGTGCGCGAGCGCAGCGTGGATCTGCGCCGTCACGATGCCGAGGTCTCGGGCGCGGGCCGTGAAGTCGGCGCCCGAGGCGGCGGCGACGAGTGCCACCCGCCAGGCGTCCTCGACGCCGGGGATGAACTCCTGCGCGAAGGCGAGGTGCCCGTGCTGGGTGGCGCCGTCGACGGGGGAGTCCCACTCGCCCTCGAGATGGCCGACCGCCATGGGGACGCGGTCGGAGCCCTCGCGCGTCAGGGCGGACTGCACGACGACGTCGGGGTTGTCGCCGTCCTGGACGGTGCGGAAGACCTTGACGATGAGCGGCTCGGCCGCCCCACCACCGGGAGCGGACATGCGACAGATGATGGACGTGTTGGACTGCTCGCCGCTGAGGACCGACGACGAGGAGACCGACCCGTCGGCCTGGCCCGTGCTGGAGCCGTTGGCGCGGGCGTTGCTGCCGACGGAGGCCTGCGCGTCGTCGGAGACGCCGGAACCGAGGATCGTCGTCATGAGCTGCGAGACGTAGACGGGGTCGTGCGGTGCGTCGTAGACCCACCGCGTGCCGAGGACGCTGTGCTCCATGGTGCCGAGCAGGGCGTGCTCAGCGCCCTCGAGGGGCGCGCCGCGGTAGGTGAGGGGCACCTGGTAGACGACTGCCGGTGTCACGGCCTCGTCGGCGAGCAGCAATGTCTCGCAACCGACCTCGCCCGCGGGATCCTCGAACCGGAAGCCGCCGACGCGGCGTAGCCGCGGCACGTGACCCTTGCCGTGGTACCACCGCTGGTGCGGCATCCACTCGGTCACCATCTCGGTCTTGGTGGGCACGATCGTCGCGCCCTTGTGCACGATGGCCATCAGCCGTTGTCCTCTCCGCCGCGCAGCTGCAGCCAGAAGAAGTCGCGTGAGCCCAGCGTCAGCGTGACTCGCCCGTCGTGGGCGACCCAGGGGAAGCCCTGGCCGCCGAACAGGTCGATGAGCTGGCGACCCGACAGGTGCTCGGGCAGCTGGACCGTCGCCGCCTGCGGGCGGCTCGACAGGTTGTTGACGCACAGCACCGCTTCGTCGGGGTGGTCGCCGTCACCGGTCAGCACCCTGGTGAAGGCGAGGATCGCGTCGTTGTCGGCCTCGACCACCTCGAAGGCGCCGAGCCCGAAGACCGGGTGGCGGCCGCGCACCTGGAGCATGCCGCGGACCCAGTGCAGCAGCGAGGCCGACGACGCCATCTGTGCCTCGACGTTCACGTTGTTGTAGTGGTAGACGAGGCTGCTGATGACGGGCAGGTAGAGCTTGCCGGGGTCGACGCTCGAGAAGCCGGCGTTCCGGTCAGGCGTCCACTGCATCGGCGTGCGCACGGCGTCGCGGTCGTGGAGCCAGATGTTGTCGCCCATCCCGATCTCGTCGCCGTAGTAGAGGCACGGCGAGCCGGGTAGCGAGAGCACGAGCGCGTGGATGAGCTCGATCTCGGGGCGGCTGTTGTCGAGCAGGGGAGCGAGACGCCGACGGATGCCCACGTTGGCGCGCATGCGCGGGTCGGGGGCGTACCAGCCGTACATCGCCGCACGCTCCTCGGGAGTCACCATCTCGAGCGTCAGCTCGTCGTGGTTGCGCAGGAACGTGCCCCACTGCGTGCCGCCCGGGATGGCAGGGGTGTCGGCGAGGACGTCGATGATCGGCTGGGCCTTCTCCTCGCGCAGCGAGTAGTACAGCCGCGGCATCACCGGGAAGTGGAAGCACATCTGGCACTCCGGCGACTCCTCGGAGCCGAAGTAGTCGACGACCTCGGCGGGCGGCTGGTTGGCCTCCGCGAGCAGGATGCGGCCGGGATACTCCTTGTCGACCATGGCCCGCAGCCGGGCCAGGAACTCGTGCGTGCGGGGCAGGTTCTCGCAGTTGGTGCCCTCCTCCTCGAAGAGGTAGGGCACGGCGTCGAGGCGGAAGCCGTCGATGCCGAGGTCCATCCAGAAGCGCACGATGTCGAACATCGCCTCCTGCACGGCCTCGTTCTCGAAGTTGAGGTCGGGCTGGTGGCTGAAGAAGCGGTGCCAGAAGAACTGC
>JABFXB010000257.1 GCA_013361975.1 Dermatophilaceae bacterium | reverse complement strand
CGCCTTCCAGCTCATGGACTACGGCGTGCACTCGTGGGACGTGCGCCAGGGCACCGGACGCGCGCACGGGCTCTCGGGCGACGCCGCCGACCTGCTCACCCCGTTCATGTTCGTGCTGTGGCAGTACACGACCAGCCCGGTCACGCCGGACGACGTGTGCGAGATCGGGATCCGCATCACCTCCGGTCCCAACGCCGGCGACACCCACGTCTCGCTCACCGAGGACGGCTTCGCGTACACCCCCGGCGCGGTGCACGGCGGCACCGTCCTCGAGTTCGACCCGGGCAGCTTCGTGCTGACGGCCTTCGGGCGTAGCAACGCCGGGACCATCAGGGGCGAGCGCGCCGTGGCCGACCGCTTCCTCAACATCTTCTTCAGGATCTGAGGCACCGTGACCGACATCGACCTGACCGCCATCGACACCGAGCGCGAGCGCATCCGTGAGGCCTACCTGCGACCCGCCGAGGAACGCCCCGGGTCGAGCGCGCGCGGCCTGCACCACTTCGCGGTCGTCGCCCGCGACGTCGAGGAGACCGTCCGTTTCTACCAGGGGGTGCTCGAGTTCCCGCTGACCGAGATCTTCGAGAACCGCGACTACCGGGGCTCGAACCACTTCTTCTTCGACATCGGCAACGGCAACCTGCTGGCGTTCTTCGACTTCCCGGGTCTCGACGTCGGGCCGTACGCCGAGGTGCTCGGCGGGCTGCACCACATCGCCATCTCCGTCGACCCCGACACGTGGACCCGGTTGCGGGGTCGGCTCGACGACGCCGGCGTCGAGTACCTGGAGGAGAGCGGCAGCTCGCTCTACTTCCGCGACCCCAACGGGGCCCGGCTCGAGCTAATCTCCGACCCGCTCGGCGAGATGTACGGCGCCAAGGTCCTGTGAGTCCCGCCCTGGCGACGTACAGGTAGAGGCCGGTCGGTCCCGCGTCGACGCGCTGGGCGGCGCGCCTCGTGGTCTCGGTGGCCGGCGTCGGGTCGCCGGGTCAGCGGCGCCGGCGACGGTGCAGCCCGACCGCCACGACGACCACGACGGCGGCGGCCACGACCGCACCGATGCGCTCGAGGCGCAGCTCGCCGTCCTCGGTGTGGGTCGCCGACGCGAGGCGCAGCTTGAGGCTCTGCACCTGCCGTTCGGCGATGACCTGCGGCTGCGCCCGGTAGGCCAGCTCGTTGACGGTGCCCTCGAGGCGTGCTCGGGCGGCCTGGATGTCCTGCTCGATGCGTGCGGTGTCAGTCATCTGGCTTCCTTTCGGGACGGTGCGACTCTAGTCGGCGAGACCGAGGTCGCGACGGAGCTTGGCCACGTGGCCGGTCGCCTTGACGTTGTAGAACGCGTGGCTGACCTTGCCCTCCTCGTCGACGACGAAGGTCGAACGGATGACTCCCTCGACGGTCTTGCCGTAGAGCTTCTTCTCACCCCAGGCGCCGTACGCGTTGTGCACCGAGAGGTCCTCGTCGCTCAGCAGCGGGATGGTGAGGTTGTCGCGCTCGCGGAACTTGGCGAGCTTGGCCGGCTTGTCCTTGGAGATGCCGACGACCTCGTAGCCGTCCTTGCGGAGCGACTCGAGCGACTCGCTGAAGTCGCACGCCTGCTTCGTGCAGCCGGGCGTCATCGCCGCCGGGTAGAAGTAGACGATGACCTTGCGTCCGGCGAAGTCGCGCAGGGCGACCGTGCCGCCGGTGTCGTCGGGGAGGTCGAAGGCCGGGGCCTGCTCGCCGGGCTCGAGTCTGGACGTCACGGGGGCTCCTCTGGTCGGCTCGTGCGGCTGCGACCGCCGCCCGCGGTCACGACGCGCACGAATCTCGCGCTGGACGAATGGCTTTCACGAATCGTATCGGTAGGTCACGTACCCGTCCCGGGCGCTCCTCCTGCCCCGCACGGGCGGGTGATCGGTGCTTCTCGGTGCGGACGGCGGGACTCGAACCCGCACACCTGAGGCACAGGAACCTAAATCCTGCGTGTCTACCAGTTCCACCACGTCCGCCGGCTGCTGCGCCGCCCACTGTAGTTGGCCGCTCGCCGCGGGGCCGCAGCAGGCGCGCGAGTCGGTATCACCGCAGCGTCGCCGAGGCTCCGTCTGGAGAAGGGTCACGGAGGGGGTGTCGACATGGACGAGACGATGAGGGACGCGGGCGCACCGGGGCTGGAGACGACGGTGTGCCCC
>JABFXB010000372.1 GCA_013361975.1 Dermatophilaceae bacterium | reverse complement strand
GAGTTCCGCGGAGATCGGGTCCGTCGTGACGGGCTGACGCCTCAGCCACTTCGCGAGCCTTCCGTGGGGGACCACCTCGACGCCGCGGACTCGTTGGGCCCGGAACCTTGCGCCGTGGCCGCCCGCCAGTGCAACGACCGGCACGACCGGAACCCCGAGCGCCATCTCCATCTCCCCGGCGAATGCGGCCAGCTTGTCGAGCTGCGCTCCCTTGGCCGAGCTGCGCCCGGAGTGCTGCCAGAGGTTGCCCTCGTGCACGCTGAGGCCGCCGGCCCAGTTCTTGGCGTCGACGAGGAACACCCCGGCGGGCCCGACCACGACGTGGTCGAGGTTGGTCAGGCTCGTGCCGGGACGCAGCAGACGGTCGTGGAGCACGACCCATCCGTCGGGCAGGTGCCCGAGCGAACCCGCCACCCGTCGCTCACCTTCGGCGCCGGCCGCCCACGCCCCGGCCTGGGCCTCCAGCCGTTCCGCCCGCAGCCGGGCCTCTTCTGCCCGTTCCCGCTCAGCAGCCGCGCGCGCCCACAGCTCCTCTGCCCGCGCGCGAGCCGAACCACCGTCCGCCATGTCGTCTCCCCTGTACCGTGCCGCGTCGCGACTCTAGGCAGCGTGGGGCGGGGCTCGGGCCCGAATCGGCACAACTCGTGCCGGTCCGGGTCGCGAGGATCCACTGGCGAGCCGAACGGCATACGGCCGCGGAGGAAGACGGCTGGCAGCCTCAGCGAACGGGTGGGCGCTGGAACCCCGGGCGACCGGCGGTGCCGGCCGCGCGTTCGACCGAGCGGCCCAGCCTGCCGACCGCCGCGCCGAGCGCAGACGTGCCGCGACCACCGAGGGCCGGCGGCACCACGACGACGGGGCACTCGGCGACCCGGGCGATGCGGCTGCCGACCCACCGTGACCCGACCTCGGTGGAGCGCCCCGCGTCGATCACGAGCAGGTCGGCCGAACGGCTCTCCTCCGTGAGGACGGCGCGCCGCTTGCCTGCGATGACACGCGTCTCGACCACGTGGTCGTGGCCGAGCACCTTGGAGACGTCCTCGGCGAGGCGGGCCTCCTCGGCCGCGAGGGCACTGTCGTCGGAGACCACGGAGGGGACCCGGCCACCGGTCGCGGTCTCGGGGGCGTGCGGTCGCCAGGCCCGCACGGCGACGACCCGCCCGCCCCGGACCGAGGCCTCCTCGACCGCCCACCGCAACGCACCGGGCGACCCGCTCGTCGGGCTCACCCCGACCACGATCGTGTAGGCGCGGCCGAGCGCGGCGATGTTCATGCCGCCGCTCCCGACTCCTCCGGGACCTTGCTCAGCGGGTCGGCGATGTCCTCGAGCGACTTGCGCTCGGCGTCGATGCCGATCGCGAGGGCCACGACACCACCGATGATCATGATGACCGCGCCCGCCACGTAGCCCCACGTCAGCGGCATGCGGTCCTTGCCCTCACCGATGAGCGCGCCGTAGAGCACGGGCGCGATGGCGCCGGCGCACTGGGCGATGACGAAGAAGTACGAGATGGCCTGGCCGCGCACCTCGAGCGGGAAGATCTCGCTCACGGTGAGGTAGGCGGCCGACGCACCTGCAGAGGCGAAGAAGAACGACACGCACCAGAAGATCGTGTGGGTGGTCGCGCTCAGGGCCTGGGCCTGGAAGAGCCAGGCCGACACGAGCAGCACGACACCGGCGACCGTGTAGGTGAAGAAGATCATCTTGCGGCGGCCGATGGTGTCGAAGAGGTGGCCGAGCAGCAGCGGACCGAGCAGGTTGCCGGCCGCGAACGGCAGGAAGTAGAGCGAGGTCCCGGCCTTGTCGATCTGGTAGAAGTTCGTCAGCACCAGCGCGTACGTGAAGAAGATCGCGTTGTAGAGGAACGACTGCGTGACCATCATGGTGAGGCCGAGCACCGTTCGCTTGCCGTAGCGACGCACGAAGACGTCCCACAGCACCTTGGGTCCCATCGCGTCCTCGGGCTTGACGAGGATCGCCCTGCTGTCGTCGACCTCGGACAGCTCGCCGCCCTCGCGGCGCACCCGTTCCTCGATCTGCTCGACGGTGCGCTCGGCCTCCTCGGCACGTCCGTGCGTGAGCAGCCAGCGGGGACTCTCCGGGATGTGGCGGCGCAGGTAGATGATCGAGAGGCCGAGGATCGGGCCGATGAAGAACGCGAGGCGCCAGCCGAGGTTCTCTGCGACGTTGTCGGGGTTGAGCAGGTAGAGGTTGGCCAGGGCGCCGAAGAAGGCGCCGAACCAGTAGGTCCCGTTGATCGCGATGTCGACGCGGCCGCGGAAGTGCGACGGGATCAGCTCGTCGATGGCGGAGTTGATCGCGGTGTACTCGCCGCCGATTCCCATGCCGGCGATGAACCGGCACACCCACAGCAAGCCCATGTTCGGCGCGAAGCCGGCGAGGCCCGAGCCGACGAGGTAGATGACGAGGGTGATGATGAAGAGCCTGCGGCGACCCCACCGGTCGGTGAGCCTGCCGAACGTCAGCGCCCCGACGACCTGGCCGACGAGGTAGACCGTGCCGGTGAGCCCGACCTGGGCTGCCGACATGCCGAGCGACTTCTGGAAGCCCGACTCCGAGACGATCTGGATCTCCAGACCGTCGAGGATCCACGAGATGCCGAGCCCGATGACGACGGACCAGTGGAACTTCGTCCAGGGCAGGCGGTCCATGCGCGCCGGCACCAGACTTCGGATCGCACCGGCCGTGCGTTGTTGTGCGACAGCCTCGCTCATCACATCTCCTTTGATCGATCGCAGTAACCGTCGGGCGAAGCCGCGCGGCGCCACGTCCTCGCCGCCTCGACCCGTACCCCGTGCCGTGTCACGAGCAACGCATTCCGCACAAAGCGCCCAGTCGTATGCCGTCGCGGCCCCGGGTGCCGCCGCGTCCGCCTTCGTGGGTACGTCACAGGCGGACGACGGGCAGGCCGCCCCGTCGGAACACCATGGAGGAGTGGACATGCCGGGCAGGAAGCGAGCCAGCAGCAGGGGCACCGACCTGCCCTCGACCCTCGAGCGCTCGTCGAAGAAGGCCCAGGACACCTGGCTGGCGACGCACGATGCCGCGGTGGAGCAGTACGGCGAGGGCGAGCGGGCGCACCGCACGGCGTTCGCCTCCCTCAAGCACTCGTTCGAGAAGGTCGGCGACCACTGGGAGGAGAAGGCGGAGAAGGGGCCGAGCGACCCGCAGGCCGCCCGACGCGGCGCCGAGGCACGCGCCCACCTCGACGACGGCGAGTCCGCCGGAGGCGTCGACGCGAATGCCTCGAAGGCGCATCTCTACGACATCGCGAAGCGCCTTGGCGTGAAGGGCCGCTCGCGGATGAGCAAGGACGAGCTCGTGCAGGCGGTCCAGCGGGCCAACGACCGGGCCACCGCGGCGGCGAGGGACTGACGAAAGGGCTCCTCCGTGCCTCGCCGCAGTTCTACGCTGTGGAGTTGGGCCGCCACGGAGACGGCCGGTGCGGTGGGGTGACCACGCCGCCACCGCGGAGGAGTGAGCCATGTCGGTGTCACGAGCACGGAATGGAACTCGGTCGGCAGCAGGACTGGGGGCGGCGGCACTCGTCGCCGCCGCTGCGCTGGCCACAGGGGTCGCGGCCACGGGGGCATCGGCCGCGGGCGCGATGACGACCTACCTCGTCGTCTACCGCAGCGGCGCAGCGACCAACGGCGCGGCGGCCGCCGTGAGTGCGGCCGGGGGGCACGTCGTCGCGAACTACTCGCCGATCTCGGTCGTGGTGGCGCGGTCGACGAGCATCGACTTCGCAGCCCGGATGAAGAAGGTCGACGGTGTCGAGGGCGCCGTCGCGACAGCACGTTTCGCCACGTCCGTGGGTGGCGGGGGAGCGGCCGACGCGACCGGCACGAGCGCCGCACCGACGGCCACGGGTGCCACGACGGGTGCGGTGCCACTGGGGGACTCACTGTCGAGCAAGCAGTGGGACATGGACCAGATCCACGTCGGCAACGCCCACGCGGTGACCACGGGCAGCTCGTCGGTCCTCGTCGGTGACATCGACACCGGCCTCGACTACACGCATCCCGACCTGGCGGGCAACGTCGACGACCGGGCCAGCGCGAACTGCGTCGGCGGGGCAGCGGTGCCCGGAATGGTCGCCGCCGCTGACGACAACGGTCACGGCACGCACACGGCCGGCACGATCGCGGCCCGGGCCAACGGCATCGGCATCGTCGGGGTCGCGCCCTCGGTGAGGATCGCCGGCATCAAGGCGGGCAACGCCGACGGCTTCTTCTTCCCCGAGGCGGTGGTCTGCTCGTTCATGTGGGCCGCTGAACACGGCGTCGCCGTCACGAACAACAGCTACTTCGCCGACCCGTGGCTCTTCAACTGCAAGAACGACCCGGAGCAGCGGGCCATCTGGAACGCCGAGCGTCGCGCGATCCAGTACGCCCAGAAGAACGGCGTCCTCGTCGTCGCCGCCGAGGGCAACCAGGCCGACGACCTGTCCCACCCGACCCAGGACCAGACCAGCCCGGACAACATTCCGGTGCCCTTGACCCGAGACATCACGAACGCCTGTGCGGTCGTGCCCGTCGAGGTGCCGGGCGTGGTCGGCGTCAGCGCCACCGGCAACCTGCGGATGAAGTCCTTCTACTCGTCGTTCGGCACGTCCACCGTCGACGTGGCGGCGCCGGGTGGCGACTCGATCCTGCAGAGGACCGCCGCGGCCCCGAACGGCCGCGTCCTGTCGACCTGGCCGGCCGCGCTGCTCAACGTGACCTGCCTGCCGACGCGCCGGGTGGTCGACGCCAGCGGCGCGACCTACTGCTACCAGCAGGGCACGTCGATGGCCTCGCCGCACGCGGTGGGTGTCGCTGCGCTCATCGCGAGCCGCACCGGGCTGAGCGGCAGCGCCCTCGCTGCGGCCCTGCAGCGGGCCACCAACCCGATCGCGTGCCCCGCGGACGTGCAGCCGTACGCGTTCTTCCCGGCCACCGACGGTGGCGCACCCCAGCAGTGCCAGGGAGGCATCGGCCACAACAGCTGGTTCGGCTCGGGGGAGGTCGACGCCCTCAAGGCCGTCAGCTGACCCAGCCCGTATGCCGTCGGGTCGGGTCGCGTGACCCGGCCCGACGGCATACGCCTCCGGTCGGTGCCGGGCCTGTCTGAGTGGTCACACCGGCCGACGCTACCCACCCGTGGGCGGGACGATGGAGGTGGCCGGAGCGAGCGGCCCCGGCGACGTCCAACGTCCAGCCCAGGGAAGGGGCGCACCATGAACCGCCAGGCTCGCACCACGTACGGCATCGTCGTCGGCTACGACGGGTCGCCGGGCTCCCGGCTCGCGCTGGCGTGGGCCGCGGAGACCGCGCGCCTGCAGGGCAGGCACCTGACGATCGTGCACAGCGTCAACGTCGCTGCACTGCCGGCATACCCCGCGATGGACCTCAGCCAGCTCGAGCCCACGCTCGCGCACGCGGCGAAGACCCTCGTCGACGACGGCGCCGTGCGCGCCGCGGAGACGCTGGACGCCGCCCAGGTGGAGACGCAGTACTGGCTGGGCAGCCCGGCGGCCCAGCTGGTCGACGCCTCGAAGCAGGCCGACCTCGTCGTCGTCGGCAGCCGCGGCCGTGGTCGGGTGCTCGCCGGAATCCTCGGCTCCACCTCCTACGCCGTCGCGGCGCACGCGAGGTGCCCGGTCGTCGTCGTGCGCGGGCCGGTCGAGTCGTCCGACGAGCCGGCGATGCCGCCGAGGCCCGGTCGTGGCCATGACGTCGTCGTGGGCGTCGACGACTCGGACAGCGCCGCGCGTGCCGTGGACGCTGCCGCGGAGGTGGCCGAGAGGGAGGGCGCCGCCCTCCACGTCGTCCGCGTCGCACACTCGGCCTCGATGGAGGCGTGGACCTACGCCGAGGTGGCCAAGGGAGGCACCGAGGAGACGCACGCGATCCGTGACCACGCCGAGCAGTCGGTGACCCGGGCCGCGAACGGCGCGCGGGCCAGACACCCGAAGGTGCTGGTGACCACCGAGGTGCTCTACGGCGACCCTGGGCAGTCCCTGGCCGACCTCGGCTCGACCGCGGGCCTGGTCGTCGTCGGCTCACGCGGGCACGGCGGATTCACGGGCATGCTTCTCGGGTCGGTCAGCCACCGGCTCATCCACGACGCGACCTGCCCGGTCATGGTCGTGCGCTGAGGCCGGTCGAGGGTTCGGTTGCTACGAGTCGAGGGCGTCGGCGAAGCGTCCGAGCGCCTCGTCCCACCGCGACTTGTCGCCGGCGCCGTCCTCGGCGATGCCCTGGCCCTCGTGGTAGAGGTCCACCCGCGTGCCCTCGCCGTCGGGCTTGAGCTGGAGGTCGACGATGCTGAGGGGGCCGTCCTCGTGCGGGTGCCACGACACGCGGATCTGCTCCATCGGGTGGTAGCTGCGCACCACGCCGTGGGGGCCGTCCGCGCTGTGCCACGACTCACCCTTGCTGCCGAGCGTCACGCCGGGACCGAGCAGGGCCTCGGTGCCGCGGGAGCTGACGAGGTGTCGCCACACCTCGTCCACGGGCGCACCGACGGTCAGCGTCGAGTGCACGCCCGCGGGCGACCCCTCGAAATCGGCGTCCTCTGCGTTCTCGGGGATCGACTGCGTTGAACTGCTCATGGGCACCTCCGGGTCGCGTGGACCGGCCCCTGATGGGCCGGACCCACCACAGACAGTCGACCAAAGACTGGGCCCGAAGACAATGGCTGGCCTGCCCCCATGATCGATCATTTCGCCAATGTCGAGGCGGTATTCCACGGCGCCGGCCCGGGCGCCTGAGCGCTGCCGGTCGGCGTCAGCCGGTGTAGCCGGCTCGTCGCAGCGCGTCGGCCATGGCGCTGTTGGCGGGCGCGTCGTCACGGCGGGGGCGGTTGCCGCGGTCGCCCTGGCGCTGACCGCCGCCGGCACGTCCGCCCTGAGCGCCCTTGCCACCGTGGCGCTGGCCACCTTGGCGCGTCTGGGAGCCGCCACGGGTGGCGGGGTCGCCCTTGGAACCGTCGCCGGGCACCTCGTCGTCGAGCCGCAGCGTGAGCGAGATCCGCTTGCGGGCCACGTCGACGTCGAGCACCTTGACCATGACGACGTCGCCGGACTTCACGACGTCGTGCGGGTCGCGGACGAAGCTCTTCGACAGCGCCGAGACGTGCGCGAGGCCGTCCTGGTGGACGCCGACGTCGATGAACGCCCCGAAGGCGGCGACGTTGGTGACCACGCCCTCGAGCGTCATCCCCGGCTCGAGGTGCTTGATCTCCTCGACGCCCTCCTTGAAGGTGGCCGTCTTGAAGGTGGGCCGCGGGTCGCGGCCCGGCTTGTCGAGCTCGCGGACGATGTCGGTGACGGTCGGCAGGCCGAACGTGTCGTCGACGAAGTCGGCGGGCTGGATCGCCTGCAGCGCGGTGGTGTTGCCGATGAGCGACGTGAGCTTCTGGCCGGTCGACTCGAGCATGCGGCGGACGACGGGGTACGCCTCGGGGTGCACGGCGGACGCGTCGAGCGGGTCGTCGCCGCCGGCGATCCGCAGGAAGCCGGCGGCCTGCTCGAACGCCTTGGGGCCCAGGCGCGGCACGTCCTTGAGTGCCTTGCGGCTGCGGAAGGGGCCGGTCGCGTCACGGTGGGCGACGATGCTGTCGGCGAGCCCGGCGGTGATGCCGGAGACGCGCGTCAGCAGGGGAGCGGACGCCGTGTTGACGTCGACGCCGACCGCGTTGACGCAGTCCTCGACGACGGCGTCGAGCGAGCGCGAGAGCGCCGTCTGGGAGATGTCGTGCTGGTACTGCCCGACACCGATCGACTTGGGGTCGATCTTGACGAGCTCGGCGAGCGGGTCCTGCAGACGCCGGGCGATGGAGACGGCGCCGCGGAGCGAGACGTCCATGCCCGGCAGCTCCTGCGACGCGAACGCCGACGCGGAGTAGACCGACGCGCCGGCCTCCGAGACGACCGCCGTCGTGAGCTTCAGCTCGGGGTGTCGCTTCACGAGGTCGGCCGCGAGTCGGTCCGTCTCGCGCGAGGCCGTGCCGTTGCCGATGGCGACGAGCTCGACCTGGTGCTCCTTCGCGAGCCGAGCGAGCGTGGCGATCGACCGGTCCCACTGGTTCTGCGGGACGTGCGGGTGGATGACGTCGGTCGCCACGACGCGCCCGGTGCCGTCGACGACCGCCACCTTGACGCCGGTGCGGAAGCCGGGGTCGAGCCCCATCGTCGCCCGCGCCCCGGCGGGCGCCGCGAGCAGCAGGTCACGCAGGTTGGCGGCGAACACGCGTACGGCCTCCTCCTCGGCGGACCGGCGCAGCTGCATACGGGCGTCGATGCCGAGGTGGACGAGGATCTTCGTGCGCCACGCCCAGCGCACGGTGTCGGCGAGCCACTGGTCGCCCGGGCGGCCGGCGTTCTCGATGCCGAAGCGGCGCGCGATCGCCCGCTCGTATGCCGTCGGGCCGGGCTGCTGCTCGGCGGCGGGGTCGTCCGGGTTGATCTCGAGCGAGAGCACGTCCTCCTTCTCGCCGCGGAAGAGGGCCAGGATGCGGTGCGAGGGCAGCTTCGAGAGGGGCTCGGAGAACTCGAAGTAGTCGGAGAACTTGGCGCCGGCCTCCTCCTTGCCGGCCCGCACGGTCGAGCCGACGTGGCCCTGCTTCCAGACCCGCTCGCGCAGGTCGCCGATGAGGTCGGCGTCCTCGGCGAAGCGCTCGACGAGGATCGCGCGAGCACCGTCGAGCGCGGCGGCGACGTCGGCCACTTCGCGGTCGGGGTCGACGAATGCTGCTGCGGCTGTGGAGGGTTCGGTCTCGGGAGAGCCCAGGAGCAGGTCGGCGAGGGGCTCGAGGCCCGCCTCACGCGCGATCTGCGCCTTGGTGCGCCGCTTCGGCTTGAAGGGCAGGTAGATGTCCTCGAGGCGCGCCTTGGTCTCGGCGGCCAGGATCTGCGCACGGAGGGTGTCGTCGAGCTTGCCCTGCTCCTCGACCGAGGCGAGCACGGCCGAGCGGCGCTCCTCGAGCTCGCGCAGGTAGCCGAGGCGCTCTTCGAGCGTGCGCAGCTGTGCGTCGTCGAGCCCGCCGGTGACCTCCTTGCGGTAGCGCGCGACGAAGGGGACCGTCGATCCGCCGTCGAGCAGGCCGACGGCCGCGGTCACCTGCCCGTCGCGGACACCGAGCTCCTCGGCGATGCGACTCTCGATCGACGCGACCTTCACCTGCACGCTCACCGGACTGTTCTCCTTGATGTCGACGACGTGACCGAGCCACGCATTCTGCCGTGCGGCCCCAGCCGGTCGTCGAGCAGGGTCAGTCGTCGAGCAGCGCCTC
>JABFXB010000279.1 GCA_013361975.1 Dermatophilaceae bacterium | reverse complement strand
CGACACGGTCTCGGGCACCGGTGGCGCCGTGCGCGACAGCGCTGCCGCGACGCCGAACGCCAGCCCCATGACGAGCGTCTCGACGACCGCGAGCCGGGTGAAGAGCCGGCCGCGACCGCCGCGGTCGCCCTGCGTGGTCGCGTCGTCGATGCGGTCGAGGGTGATGCGCCGGTGCCACACCCCGGCCACCCCGAGGGCGACGAAGGCGGTCACCTTGACGAGCACGAGGACGCCGTATGCCGTCGCGAGGTCCGACCATCCCGCGAGCCGGGTGGTCGCCGACATGACACCCGAGATGCCGAGCGTGACGAAGCACCACAGGGCCACGGTGGAGTAGCGGCGCGCCACGACGCCGAGCGCGTCGCCGAGCCGGCTGCGCAGCACGACGAGCGCGAGGAGGCCGCCCACCCAGACACCGGCGCCGAGCAGGTGCGCCGCGATGGCGTTGACCGCCGTCTCGTGGTCGGCCGAGCCGCCCGCGTGGCCGGCGAGACCCAGCACGAGCAGGCCGAACGCCGCCACGACCGTGAGCGCGACCGCGACCGACCGCGCACGGGCGACGGCGGCGACCGAGGCGACGGCGAACGCCGCCATGGCGCTCAGCAGGCCGACCCTGAGCGTCTCGATGCTCCAGACGCTGCTGGTGAGGCTGGAGCCGAAGGCCGGGTCGCCGAGCGGCAGCCCGGCGGCGTCGGCGAACGTGAGCACGACGCCGACGGCGCCCGCGAGCGCCCAGACGAACGCCGCCGCCGTGGCCATCCGGAAGGCCGCCGCACGACGCGGCTCGTCGAGCGACGCGCTCTCGGCGCGGCTGCGACCCGGCACCATCGTGGCGGCCAGCAGCAGCGACCCGATCGTCAGTGACGCGGCGACGTCGTGCACGACGCGCACGAGCGGCAGCGACCAGCGCACGACCGGGCCCGCGTCGGTGATGCCGCCCGGCGGGGAGTCGACCGCGCCGGAGTAGCGGGCGGCGACGAGGGTCGCGATCAGGCCCACGGCGACGACCCCGGCGACGGCGGCCGCGGGGCGCCAGGAGGCTGCGGGCTGGGCACCCGCGCGAGGGTCGGCGAGACCGGCTCGCTGCTGGGTTGGCATGCGTCAAGGGTAAGTAGTCTGATCTCATGCCGATGCACCCGTCCGCTCCCGATGACCGCACCGGTCTGATCGACGCGTTCGACCACTCCGTCCAGTCGATCATCGACCTCGGGTTCTCGTGCCGCGACGCGGACTTCGACCTGCAGACGGAGTGCCCGGGCTGGACCGTCAAGGACCAGATCGCCCACGTGGTCGGCGCCGAGAAGTCGTTCGCCGGGCTCCCCCGCGTCGAGGTCCCCGTGCCTGACTACCCCCACCTGCGCAACGACTTCGCCCGCTTCGTCGAGGTCGACGTCGAGGCTCGGCGCGGGCTCAGCGGCCGCGAGGTCGTCGCCGAGCTGGCCGAGTTCCACCCCCGGCGCATGGCCGAGCTGCGCGAGTCGGAGGCCGACGTCGACACGGTCATCGGTGGTTTCTTCGGGCCCGACACGACCTTCGGCCAGCACCTGCACCGCCGCATCGTCGACGCCTGGGTGCACGAGCAGGACGTCCGGTCGGCCCTCGACCGCCCCGGGAACCTCGACTCACCGAGCGCAGCGGTCTTCACCGCCGACATCCTCGCCGCCCTGCCCCGCATCGCCGCGCGCAGCGCCGGGGTGGGCGCCGGGCACGCCGTCGTCATCGACGTGAGCGGTCCCGTCGTGGCTCGCGACGGCGTGCGCGTGGTCACCGGCGAGGACGGACGGCCTTACGGCGAGGCGCTTTTCAGCGGCCACGACCGCCCCGATGGCGAGGAGCAGCTCGACGTGACGTCGATCCACCTCACCACCGAGGCACTGACCCGGCGGGCCGCGGGACGTCGCCCCGTCGACGAGATCCGCTACACCGTGACAGGCGACGAGGAGATCGCGCGACGGGTGCTCGAGGCCCTCGTCGTCGTCACGCACTGACGCGCGCCGGAGGCGCGCGCGAGCCCTCGCGACGGGGCCCGCTTATACACCTCCAGGCACCCCAACGGTAAGTACGCCCACCTTGTGTATGTCTGGGCAACGGCCTAGCGTCGTAGGTAGTCGGTCAAGCCAGTGCCGCATCGGGGATTTCCGATCATCGGAGAAACAATGACCGACCCGTCCGCGGGTCCGCGCAGGGATGC
>JABFXB010000193.1 GCA_013361975.1 Dermatophilaceae bacterium | reverse complement strand
GGGCGGGTCGCAGCGCTCGGGCCGCGAGTTGATCTCGACGGCGACGTCGTTCTCGAGGCAGGCCCGGAAGACCTTCTCCGCGTCGAAGGCCGACGGCGGGCGCTTGCCGCGGCCGCCCGTGACGAGCTGACCGGTGCAGTGTGCGAGCACGTTGGTGCGCGGGTTGCGCACGGCAGCGACCATGCGCGGCGTCATCTCGAACGACGGCTGCCGCAGCTTGGAGTGGATCGAGGCCGTGACGACGTCGAGCTGGTCGAGCATGTCGTCGTCCTGGTCGAGGGTGCCGTCGAGGTGGATGTCGACCTCGATGCCCTTGAGCAGGGTGAAGGCGTCGCCGAGGCTCGCGTTGATGGCATCCACACGCTTCAGCTGGTCGGCGAGCCGATCACGGCTCAGGCCGTTGGCGACGGTCAGTCTGGGGGAGTGGTCGGTCAGGGCCATCCACTCCTGCCCGAGCTGCACCGCGGCGAGCACCATCTCCTCGATGGGGCTGCCGCCGTCGCTCCAATTGGAGTGGGCGTGCAGGTCACCGCGCAGGGCGGCATAAAGCTCGGCCCCGCCTCTCGTCAGCGGCTCCCCGTGCTTCTCCTCCGCCGAGACGAGGTAGGCCGGCAGGACGCCGCGCACGGCCTGCCCGATGATCGCGGCGCTCGAGTCGCCGATCCCCTTGATCTGCTTGAGGGTTCCGGCCTCGACCCGCTCGCGCAGCTCCTCGTCGGAGATGAGCGTGATGGCCTCGATGGTCTTGCGGAACGCGTCGACGCGGTAGCTGCTCTCGCGGCCGCGCTCGAGCAGGAAGCAGATGCGTCGGAGCGCGTCGAGCGGGCTGATCGGGGCCTGCGGAGGGGTCGGCTGCTCCATGCCGTGCAGCCTAACCGCGAGGGCGGACGCCGCCAGCGTGGTCGGACCGCTAGCGCTGCAGGGGCGGCAGCGTGGACCCGTCGGGCAGCTTGTCGGTGGGGACCGCGCTGGAGGGCACGACCCGGATGAGGTCGCCGTAGCGCTGGGCGAGCAGGCCCGGCGAGGCGCCCTCGTCGGCGAGGACGACGACGACGTCGGCGCGTGCGTCCATCGACAGGCCCACGACGTCGACACCCTTGCTGCGCCACGCTTCTCGCTCGCTGCCGATCTCCTGCAGCACGCGGGCCTTCTCGGCGTAGGAGTGCTCGACGACGACGAAGGCGACGTCATCGGGGGAGGGCATGGCGCCGCGCACGAGCGACTCGAGGGTCGGGTCGTGACGGGTCACGGTGACCACGAGGTGCGACGCGCTCGCGTCGGCGGCATACGCCCCCGAGAAGACGTCGGCCCAGCGAGTGACGAGCTGCTGCTCCACGGTGTCGAAGGACATGGTCTGCGGCGAGCTGAGGGTGCCGAACCACGTGGAGGTTTCGCGCGCCGGCGGCACGACGGACGGGGCCACCTCGCGGCCCACCCCACCGGTGTTCCCGAGCGGCTGGGGGGTGCCGCCCGAACCGTTCTCGGAACCGCCGGCAGCACCAGTGAGGTCCTTCGGCGCCGACGCCGCCGATCCGGCGCTCGCGGTGCTCGGCGACGCCGAGTGGTTGGCCATCCAGGCGGTGCCGACGGCGCCGACCACCACGAGGGCGGCCGCCGTGCCGAGCACGGTGTTGCGGCGTCGTGACGTCCGGGCCCGACCGCGGATCAGGGCCCGCTGCACGAAGAGGTCGTCGCGTGGGGGCTCGAGGTCGTTCATGGTCGACAGCGCCTTTCGCAGCTGAAGCTCGCCCGCCTCAGGGCCGGAGCGCTGCTCCGGGGTGTCGGGGCCGAGCCCGTCGTCGGTGGCACTCATGAGACGGCTCCTGCCCCGGTCAGCGGTGGTTCGGCGAGCCGGTCGCGCAGGGCGGCCAGCCCGCGCGAGATCTGGCTCTTGATGGTGCCCTCGGCCACGCCGGTGCACTCGGCGATCTGGGGCACGGTGAGGTCCTCCCAGAAGCGCAGGACGAGGACGGCCCGCTGCTTCTCGGGAAGGTCGCGCAGGAGGTCGGTGAGGGTCATCGCGAGCTCGCGGTCGTGGTCGGTCGTGGCCGGCTCGGGTGCCTCGTCGGTGAGCACCTCGCGGCGCCGTTTGCGCTGGTCGTTGAGGTAGAGGTTCATCATGGTGCGTCTCGTGTAGGCGGTCTCGGCGCCATTGGCGATGCGGGGCCAGGCCACGTAGACCCGGGCCAGCGCCTCCTGGACGAGCTCGTCGCCGTCGGCCCAGTTGCCGCAGAGCAGGTAGGCGCGTCGGCGCAGCATCGTCTGCCGCTCCTCCACGAAGGCGCGGAACGCGGCCTCGTCCCTCCGTCTCATCTGCTCCCGCTCGTCGACGTCGATGGGTCGGTCAGGTCGTCACTGGTTTCGTACACCCCCTTGGACACGCCGGCACCCCGAACCGTTGCACCGCCGGTTCACCCTTTCGACGGGTCGACCGACAGGCCGTGGTCGGGTGCAGGGCGCAGGCGCCGCTGGCGTATGCCGTTCGCGTCCTGTTGCTCGACCCCGCGGCGGGGAGGGGGCTCAGGACACGCGCCCGAGGTGGACGAGGGCGAGCATCAGGGCCGCGATCGTCTCGCCGTCGGTGATGGTGCCGTCGCGGACGAGGCCGAGCACGTCGGCGATGCGCACCGCCCGCACCTCGTGGATCCCCTCGAGCGCCCGCTCGCGCGCGCCCTCGCCGGTGTCGCCGTGGTAGCCGTCCACGGGTTCGAGGCCGGTGGCGAGGTAGACGACCTCGGGTGCGCGGCAGACGCCGTTGAGGGCGTTCATCACCCCGAGCCGGCGCCAGTCGCGAGCGGTGAGACCGGTCTCCTCGGCGAGCTCGCGACGGGCTGCGACGAGCGGGTCCTCGCCGTCGGTGCCGCCCGCCGGCACCTCCACCGAACGCCCGACCGTGTGCCGGTCGATCGTGACGAGCACGACCTCGTCGTCGTCGGTGAGGGCCACGACGAAGACCGCCGGCCGCTGCAGCTCGACGACGCCGAAGACCCCGTCGCTGCCGTCGGGGCGGGTGACCGCGTCCTCGCGGACCCGGATCCACGGGTTCTCGTAGACGAGGTGCGTGTCGCGGACGGGCCAGCTCACCGCTGCCCTCGCTCGAGGCCGAGGAGGTGCTCCTTGGCGGTCAGGCCGCCGAGGTAGCCACCGAGCGAGCCGTCGGAGCGGACGACCCGGTGGCAGGGGACGACGATCGGCAGGGGGTTGGTGGCGCACGCCGACCCGACGGCGCGGACGGCGCTCGGGCTGCCTGAGGCCGACGCCACCTGGGCGTAGCTCTCGGTGGCGCCGTAGGGGATCTGCGTCAGGTGGGACAGCACCGAGAGCCGGAAGCCGCGGGCGAGCCGGAGGTCGACCGGGACGTCGAAGGCGCGCCGCCTGGCAGCGAAGTAGTCGTCGAGCTCGCGGGCCAGCGGGTCGAGCCGGTTGCCGCCCCGAAGGATGCGTGAACCGATGCGGGTACCGAGCGACTCGAGGACCCGGTCGTGGTCCTCGACGTCGAACGCCACGCGTACGACCCCCGCGTCGGTGGCGGCGAGCAGGAGGGCGCCCACGGGAGAGTCGACCACGCGGTACGTGACGTCGACGGACGCCTCCTTCGTGGCGCGGTCGACGAGCGCGGCGCGGAGAGCTGCGAGGCGCTCGCCCTCGTCGGTCGGGCTGGTCGTGCTGGTCGTGCTGGTCGTGCTGGTCGTGCTGGTCGTGAGGAGCTCGATCAGGTCGTCAGACATGGAGGCTCACCCTTTCCTCGGGTGCGTAGGTGGACCGGAGCCGTGCGATGCCGTCGGCGGCAGCGCGGCGTGCGGCCGCGGCCGTGCCGCCGACGATGCGGGCGACCTCGGGATGGGGCAGCCCGGCCACGTGGTGGTAGGCCACGCAGAGGCGCTGCTTGTCGGGCAGTGCGGCCAGTGCGGCCCAGAGGTCGCCGTCGGGGAGGACCTCCTCCGGCTGGTCGCCGCGTGGGGCCAGGGCGTCGGGCACCTCGGCGACCGGGACGGCCTGACGTGCGCCCGTGCGGGCGACGTCGACGGCCTTGCGGTGCGCGATGGTGACGAGCCAGGCCCGGACGTTCGCGTCGTCGGGCAGGTCGGGCCAGGCCCGCAGGGCCGAGAGGAAGGTCTCGGACCAGGCGTCGTCGGCCTCGTCGGGGCCGATGGCTGCGCGGCACACGCGCAGCACGACGGCCCCGTGCTCGGTGACGGCCTGCTCGAACGGTCGCTTCATGCCCTGTAGACGCTCCAGCCCGCGGAAGTGTGAGGTCACCAGTGTGGCGGACCGGCGCGTCGGTCTCAGAAGAGGCGGCCGACCTCGGCGGCGGCAGGCTCCTCGAGCGCGAGGAGGTAGCGCTTGCGGTCGAGCCCGCCGGCATACCCGACGAGGGAACCGTCGGTGCCGATGACGCGGTGGCACGGGACGACGACGGCGATCGGGTTGCGCCCGTTGGCGGTGCCGACCGCCTGCGCGAGGTTGCGGTCGCCGAGAGCCCGGGCCAGGTCGCCGTAGCTGCGGGTCTCGCCGTAGGGGATCTCGCGCAGCAGGGCCCACACGCGCTGGTGGAAGGCGTCGCCCCGGGGTGCGAGCGGCAGGTCGAAACGGGTCAGCGCACCGGTGAAGTACGCGGCCAGCTGCACCGACGCGGCCGCGAAGGGCTCGTCGGCGGCGTCGCCCGGCTCGCCCAGGACCTCGGGGGCGTCGGGGCGGTACTTGGCGGCATCCATGAGCACGTGCGTGATCGCCCCGTCCTCGGCCACGACGGTGAGGTCACCGATCGGCGAGGGCAGGACGACGTGCGCGCGGCTCATGCGTCGTCGCCGGCCTTCTCGGACCCTCCGTGGGCCGCCACGATGTCGGCGTGCGTGGGGACCGGGAACTCCGCGGCGTAGTCGCCGTAGGCGCGGGGGTCCTCGGACGGCTCGAGGTGGCAGGTCAGGGCGAGCTCGCCGAACTCGCGGTGCACGGCCTCCTCGACCTCCTCCACGAGGTCGTGGCCTCGCTTGACGGTCCAGGCGCCCGGCACGAGCACATGCACCTCGGCGAAGCGGTGGTGGCCCGACAGGCGCGTGCGCAGGGCGTGGAAGTGGACCTCGCGGGTGACGAAACGGGAGAGGATCTCGGCGATCGCGGCGTTGTCCTCCTTGGGCATGGCGATGTCCATCAGGCCCTCGGTGGACTCACGGATGAGCTTCCAGCCGGTCCAGATGATGTTGAGGCCCACGAGGAAGGCCACGAGCGGGTCGAGGCGCTCGATGCCGGTGAGGGCGACGACGAGCACCCCGACGACCACGCCAGCAGAGGTCCACACGTCGGTCATCAGGTGCTTGCCGTCGGCGGTGAGCGTGAGGGAGCGGTGCTGGCGGCCGGCGCGGAGCAGCACCATCGCCACGCCACCGTTGACGAGCGAGGCCACGACCGAGATGGCGAGGCCCAGGCCGACGTTCTCGATGGGCTGGGGCCGGATGAAGCGCTCGACGGCGCTGACCACGATGACCACCGCGGCGACGAAGATCATCATCCCCTCGACCGCGGCCGAGAAGTACTCGGCCTTGGTGTGGCCGAAGTGGTGGTTCTTGTCGGCCGGCATGGCGGCGACCTTCAGCGCGATGAGCACCGCGATCGCCGCGACGAGGTTGACGACCGACTCGGCGGCGTCGGAGAGGAGGCCGACCGAGCCGGTGATGCGCCAGGCGACGAACTTCAGGGTGATCGTCACGACCGCCGCTGCGATCGAGAGGTAGGCGAAGCGGCTCAGGTCGCGCGTCTGCTGCATGCGCCCGCCGCCGTCGGGCTGGGGGACCGGGGCTGGCGTGGGGGAGGTCGACACGCCTCCAGTGTCGCAAAGGGCACCGACGCTGGATGGAGCGGACCCGAGCGTGGACGCTGCGTGGACACGTGGTGGCGATGTGTCTGGAGCGGGTAGGGCAGAGGTATCCGATCGTTGGCGAAAGGAGCCCGACATGGGAACCGAGGACAAGGCCAAGAACATGGGCGAAGACCTCAAGGGCAAGGCCAAGGAAACCGCCGGAAAGGTCACCGACAACGAGCGACTCGAGGCCGAGGGTGAGCGAGACCAGGCCTCGGCAGACCTCAAGCAGCGGGGCGAGCAGCTCAAGGACGCGGGCAAGGACGTCAAGGACGCCCTCGACCGCTGATCTTCCGGAGTGGGGTGGGCCGGTCCCGACGGGGGCCGGCCCACTGCTGTCCCGGCGGGAGCCTTCGTGGCCTGGGGCGGCCCCTCGAGATCCCCGAGGTCGTATGCCGTCCGCCTGGGTACTGGGACGTTCGTCCCCTTGCCAGCGTGGTCCGGGTCCGTGAGGCTCGACGGGACGAACGTTCCCGCTCACTCGAGAGGCGCCAGACGTGACGACCGAGACCAAGAACGCCCCCGTCCCCGCCCCCACCACCGACGAGATCGCGTCCATGGACGCCTGGTGGCGGGCCAACAACTACCTCACCATCGGCCAGATCTACCTGCAGGACAACGCGCTCCTCCGGGAACCACTGCGACCCGAGCACATCAAGCCCCGCCTGCTCGGCCACTGGGGCACGAGTCCCGGCCTCTCGTTCGTCTACACGCACCTGTCGCGGCTGATCCGCCACACGGGGCAGCAGACGATCTACCTCACCGGGCCCGGGCACGGCGGTCCCGCCCTCGTCGCCGCCGGCTACCTCGAGGGCACCTACTCGGAGATCTACCCGAAGGTGACGCGCGACGCCGCCGGGGTGAAGCGGCTCTTCCGCCAGTTCTCCGCGCCCGGCGGCATCCCGAGCCACGTCTCGGTGACCACCCCGGGCTCGATCCACGAAGGCGGGGAGCTGGGCTACGTCCTCATGCACGCGTTCGGCGCCGTCATGGACAACCCCGACCTGCTGGCGCTCGCCGTCGTCGGTGACGGGGAGGCCGAGACCGGTCCCCTCGAGGGCTCGTGGAAGGGCATCTCGTTCCTCAACCCGCGGCGCGACGGGGCGGTGCTCCCGGTGCTGCACCTCAACGGCGCCAAGATCGCCGGTCCCACCGTGCTCGGGCGCAAGGACCCGGCCGAGGTCCGTGGGCTCCTCGAGGGGCACGGCTACGAGGTGCTCGAGGTCGAGGGTGATGACCTGCCCGGCATGCACGAGCGTTTCGCCGAGACGCTCGCGACGGCATACGCCCGGATCACGGAGATCCAGGCCGAGGCGCGGGCCGACGGGTGGGTCATGACGCGGCGGCCGCGGTGGCCGCTCATCGTGCTGCGCACCCCGAAGGGCTGGACCGGGCCCGACGAGGTCGACGGCGTCAAGGTGACCGGCACGTGGCGCTCGCACCAGGTGCCGCTCTCGGGCGTCAGGGACAACCCGGATCACCTCGCCCAGCTCGAGGGGTGGATGCGGTCCTACCGGCCGGAGGAGCTGTTCGACGAGTCGGGTGCGCCGAGCGAGACCGTGCTGCAAGCGAATCCGGAAGGTGACCTGCGGATGAGCGCGTCGCCGCACGCGAACGGCGGGGTGCTCACGAAGGAGCTCGACGTGCCGGACTTCCGCGACTTCGCGCGCGACGTGCCGGCACCCGCGACCGTGCGGGAGGAGTCGACGAGGGCGCTCGGTGAGCTGATGCGCGAGCTGTACGTGCGCAACCCGACGACGTTCCGGCTCTTCAGCCCCGACGAGACGAACAGCAACCGTGTCGGCGCGGTCTTCGACGTCTCGGACCGCATGACGGCCGAGCGGGTCACCGACGACGATGTGCAGCTCTCGCCCGACGGCAGGGTCATGGAGGTGCTGTCGGAGCACAACTGCCACGGCTGGCTCGAGGGCTACAACCTCACCGGCCGCCACGGGCTCTTCGCGACCTACGAGGCCTTCGCGATGGTGAGCGCCTCCATGACCGTGCAGCACTGCAAGTGGCTGCAGGAGGGCAACCGGCTCGACTGGCGGGCCAAGGTGCCCAGCCTCAACATCCTGCTCACCTCGACCGCCTGGCGCAACGACCACAACGGCTTCTCGCACCAGGGCCCGGGGCTCATCCAGACCGTGCTCAACGCCAAGGGCGACGTGTCCCGCATCTACCTGCCGCCGGACGCGAACTGCCTTCTCTCCGTGGCAGACCACTGCTTCCGGACGAAGAACTACGTCAACCTCGTCGTCATCGACAAGCAGCCGCAGCCGCAGTGGCTGACCATCGACGAGGCGGTCGAGCACTGCGCGCGTGGCGCCGGCGTGTGGGACTGGGCCGGCAACGACGACGGCGACCGCGACCCCGACGTCGTGCTCGCGTGCGCCGGTGACGTCGTCACCATGGAGGTGGTCGCCGCCGCACAGATCCTGCGGGAACGCTTGCCGCAGCTACGTGTTCGCGTCGTCAACGTCGTCGACCTGATGAGCCTGTCCCGGCCGCGCAGCCACCCGCACGGCATGGACGACGTGCGCTTCGGCGAGCTGTTCACCGACCACGTCGACGTCGTCTTCGCCTTCCACGGCTACCACGGCGCGATCCACCAGCTGGTTCACGGGCGCCCTGACGCCGACCGCTTCCACGTCCGCGGTTTCAGCGAGGAGGGCACGACGACAACGCCCTTCGACATGGTCGTGCGCAACGAGGTCGACCGCTACCACCTCGTCATGGACGCCATCAACAACGCCGGGCGCCAGGTGCGCGGGTCGAGCGAGCTGAAGCAGTGGTGCGAGTCGCAGCTCGACAAGCACGCGGCATACATCGTCGAGAACCTCGAGGACATGCCCGAGGTGCGCGACTGGGTGATGACGACCGTCGTCGAGGACTGAGCCTCAGTCGCGACGAGGCGCTTCGGTACTGCCGCGGACCTCGGCCCACCCCTGTCGGGGTGGGCCGAGGCGGTGGTCCGGTCAGCGGTCCTCGACGGTCACCTCCCCGCCACGAGGTTCGACCTGGCCGACAGGGCGCCGGAACCGACCGCGTTGACGGCTTGCACGGTGAACCGGTACTGCCCGAGCACGGGCAGGGTCATCGTGAGTGCGCGGGCGGTCGACGGCTGCACGGCGGAGGTGGTCGTGCCGAGCACCGCTCCCGTCGAGCTCATCCGTAGCGCACGCACGCGGTAGCCCGTGATCGCTGTGCCGCCGTTGCTGGCGGGTGCGGCCCACGTGGCGCGGGCGGTGATCGTGCCGCCGGCGACGCCTGACGTCGCGGTGCCGATGACGGGCGCGCTCGGCGTGGTCAGCGGCCGCACGCTCGCTGCAGCGGAGAAGGCCCCTGCACCGCCCGCGCTGACGGCCCGCACCTGCAGGCTGTAGGTCGTGCCGTTCCTCAGACCGGTGATGACGAGGCTGCGTGCGGTCGAGGCCGCGGCCCGCAGTGCGCCGACCTGAACCCCGCCGGTGCTGACCTTGACCTGGTAGCCGGTGACGGCCCCGCCGGTGGTGGGCGCGACCCAGCGGACGGTGGCGCTGGCGTTGCCGCGAGTGGCCGTGACGCCGGTCGGAGTGCCCGGCAGCGGGGGAGCCTT
>JABFXB010000245.1 GCA_013361975.1 Dermatophilaceae bacterium | reverse complement strand
CTCGCTGCAGATGATCGCCGACCACCTCGGCGTCACCAAGGCCGCCGTGTACTACCAGTTCCACGCCAAGGAGGACATCGTCCTCGCGGTGATCGAGTCGGCGGTGGAGGACCTCGCCGCCTTCGTGGCGACCGCCGAGGAGCAGGCGCTCGCCGACCCGACGGCGCCCGACTCCGCGACGCTCGTGGCGCTGCACGGCCTCGTCGACCTGATGATCAACCACCGGCAGGTCGTCGCGGCGCTGATGCGCGACCCCGAGGTCGAGCGCATCATGGCCGCGCACGAGGACCTCAACTCGCTCATCGACCGGCTCGTCGCCCTGCTGCTCGGGCCCGAGCCGGACCTGCCGCGCCGGGTCGCGGTCTCGGTCGTCGGCGCCGGGATCGCCCAGGCCGGCATCGACCCACGCCTCACCGACGTGGACGACGACACCCTCCGCCGGCACCTGCTCGAGCTGGGCCCAACCATGCTGGCGGCCACGTCGAGCGGGTCCGACCGATCTCACGGATCGGGGCCGATTGGGACGACGCCGACTGATTCAATAAGGTAAGGCGAACCTAAGCGACAACGTCGGCCGTCGACGCGACCGACACCCCCGAGACCGGGCGTCCGTGTCGACGCCGCCCAGCACGCCTCCGGCCTCGGCGACCCGATGGAGGACCCGTGACCACCCGACGCACCGTGCTCGTCGCCGCTCTGGGCGCCGCTGCCATGCTCGCGCTGTCCGCGTGCGGCAGCAGCCTCGAGGCGGGCGAGGAGCTCGACCCGGGCAAGCTGACGATCTACAGCGCCCAGCACGAGAACCTCACCGACGCCTGGGCCAAGGCCTTCCGGGAGAAGACGGGCATCGACGTCCAGATCCGTTACGGCGGCGACTCGGCCATGGCGGCCCAGCTCGTCCAGGAGGGCTCCCGCTCCCCCGCCGACGTCTTCCTCACCGAGAACTCCCCGGCCATGACGACCGTGCAGAACGCCGACCTGCTCGCACCGGTCACGCCCACGACCCTCGCGCAGGTCGGCAAGGAGTACGCCCCGTCGACCGGCAAGTGGGTCGGCATCGCTGCCCGCTCGACCGTGCTCGTCTACAACCCGAGCAAGATCTCCGAGGCGCAGCTGCCGAAGTCGATCATGGACCTGCAGAAGCCGGAGTGGTCGGGCCGCTGGGGCGCCGCCGCCGGTGGCGCGGACTTCCAGGCCATCGTCTCGGCCATCGCCGCGCTCGAGGGCAAGGACAAGACCGCTGCCTGGCTCAAGGGCCTCAAGGACGGCGCGAAGATCTACAACAACAACATCGCCGTCATGAAGGCCGTCAACGCCGGCGAGGTGCCGGTCGGCATCATGTACCACTACTACTGGTACCGCGACCAGGCCCTCAGCAAGGACGGCAGCGGCAACACCAAGCTGCACTACTTCAAGAACCAGGACCCCGGCGCCTTCGTCAGCCTCTCGGGCGGCGGCGTGCTGGCGTCGAGCAAGCGCGCGGCCGACGCCCAGAAGTTCCTCGCGTTCGTCACGAGCAAGGAGGGCCAGGGCATCCTCGCCTCGAGCGACGCCAAGGAGTACGCCGTCGGCTCGGGCGTCGAGTCCGACCCGGCTCTGCCCAAGCTGGCCTCGCTCGAGGCGCCCCCCGTCGACCCGTACAAGCTCAACGGCCCCGAGGTCATCTCGATGATGACCGAGGCGGGCATCCTCTGACGTGAGCGGCCACGTGCTCGGACGCACCTCCGCCGGCAGGCCGGGTCGCCGCTGGCGGCCGGGTGCCCTGGCGTCCCGGCTCGTGGCCGGCCTGGTCGCGCTCGTCTGCTGCACGCCCCTCGTCGTCATCGTCACCAAGGCGCTCGCCGTCGGCCCCGAGAAGGCCGGCCGGCTGCTCTGGCGTCCGCGCGTGGGTGAGCTGCTCGGCAACACCCTCTCGCTCGTCGTGCTCACCGTCTCGATCACCGTCGTGCTCGGGGTCGCGGCGGCCTGGCTCGTCGAGCGCACCGACCTGCCGCTCGCGGGGCTGTGGCGGGTCGTCCTCGTCTGCCCGCTGGCGGTCCCGGCGTTCGTCAACGCGTACGCGTGGGTGTCGATCCGCCCCGACCTCAACGGCCTGACGGGCGCCGTCCTCGTCACGTCCCTGTCGTACTTCCCGTTCGTCTTCCTGCCGGTCGCCGCGGTGCTGCGCGGCCTCGACCGCAGCCTCGAGGACACCGCCCGCTCGCTCGGCCTCGGCCCGTGGCGCGCCTTCCTGCGCGCGACGCTCCCGCAGCTGCGCCCGGCGCTGATGGGCGGCGCCCTGCTCGTCGCGCTCCACCTGCTCGCCGAGTTCGGGGTGCTCGCCCTCGTGCGGTTCCCGACCTTCACGACGGCGATCCTCGACCAGTACCAGGTGGCGTTCGACGACGCCGCCGGCAGCGTGCTGGCCTCGGCGCTGCTCGCGCTCTGCCTCGCCTTCCTCACCATCGACCTCGTGAGCCGTGGACGCGCCCGCCACGCCCGGCTCGGTCGCGGCACCCCGCAGCGGCCCACGCCGGTGCGGCTCGGCCGCCTCACCCCGGTTGCCCTGGCCGGCATCGCGCTGCTCGTGCTGCTGGCGATCGCCGTGCCGGTGGGCAGCATCGCCCGATGGCTCGTCATGGGTGTCGACTCCCTCTCGCCCGGCGAGCTTCTCGCGCCGATGTGGAGCAGCCTGCGCCTCGCGGCCGCCGCCGCGGTGCTCACGACCGTGGCTGCGTTCCCTGTCGCCTGGCTCGTCTCGCGCGCGACCGACCGCCTGGACCGGTGGGTCGCCGTGGCCGTCGAGCGTTCCACCTACCTCGCGTCGTCGCTGCCCGGCGTCGTCGTCGCGCTCGCCCTCGTCGGGCTCGCCGTGCGCTACCTGCCAGCCGTCTACCAGACGTCGGCGCTGCTCGTCCTCGCGTACGCCATCCTCTTCGTGCCCCGCGCCATGGTGTCGATCCGCGCGGCGCTCGCCCACCTGCCGCCCGAGCTCGGTGACGCGGCGCGGGCCCTCGGCGACAACCCGGTTCGTGCCTTCCTGCGCGTGCAGCTGCCGCTCGTGCTGCGCGGCACGCTGGCCGGCTTCGCCCTCGTCTTCATCGCGGTCTCCACGGAGCTGACCGCGACGCTGCTGCTCGCGCCCACGGGCACGCGCACCCTGGCCACGGCCTTCTGGGCCGCGAGCGAGTCGCTCGACTACGCTGCCGCCGCTCCGTATGCCGCCGCCCTCGTCATCCTGTCGGCGCCGGTGACCTACCTGCTCATGCGACGAACGGAGGAGGTGACCGCGACGTGAGCGACGTCCGCATCGCCGGTGTCACGGCATCCCACAACGGCCGGCCCGTGCTTCAAGGCATCGACCTGCACGTGCCCGAGGCATCCACCACCGTCATCCTCGGCCCGTCCGGGTGCGGCAAGACGACCCTGCTCCGGGTCATCGCCGGCTTTCAGGCGCCCGACAACGGTTCGGTCGCGCTCGGTGACGACGTCGTCGTCGGGCCGGGCCTGTGGCGCGCCCCCGAGCGCCGCGGGGTCGGCTACGTGGCGCAGGAGGGCAACCTCTTCCCGCACCTCAGCGTCGGCGCCAACGTCGTCTACGGCCTCGACCGATCCGCCCGTCGCGACACGGGCCGCCTCACCGAGCTGCTCCGGCTCGTCGGGCTCGACGTCGGCCTCGCCGACCGCCGGCCCGACCAGCTCTCGGGTGGTCAGCAGCAGCGCGTCGCGCTCGCCCGCGCCCTCGCCCGCCGGCCCAAGGTGCTGCTGCTCGACGAGCCCTTCTCCTCGCTCGACGCCGCGCTGCGCACCTCGACGCGCGAGGCCGTCGCCGACGTCCTGGCGCGCGAGGGCGTCACGGCGATCCTCGTCACGCACGACCAGTCCGAGGCCCTCTCGATGGCCGACCAGGTCGCGATCATGCACGACGGGCGCTTCTCGCAGGTCGGCTCGCCCGCCGACGTCTACGACCGCCCGGCCGACACCCGGTCGGCCGGGTTCCTGGGTGACGCGGTGACGCTCGCCGGCCGCGCGGACTCCGGCACGGTGCACCACGCCCTCGGCGTGGTCTCGGTCGAGCACGTGCCCGACGGGCCCGTCGACGTGCTGCTGCGCCCCGAGCAGATCGCGCTCGTGGCGCAGGGGTCCGGCCGCCCGGCCACCGTGCTCTCCTCGACGTACTTCGGCCACGACGCCCTCATCGACCTCGACCTCGGGGCCGACCCGCGCGAGCCCGGCTCCGCCGGCGCGCCTTCTGTCGTGCGGGCCCGCGTGCGCGGCCAGGACGTGCCGCCGGACGGCACCGTCGTCAGCCTGCAGCTGCTCGGCGAGCCCCTGGTCTTCCCGCACCCGACCAGCGCCTGAGCCCGTCGGCCTGCGCCGGCTCGCCGGGTGCGGTGCGAATGCCGCCCGACCCGGCGAGCGACGCGGCCACTCGCCCGACGACCTACGAGCGGCGCAGCGGCCACAGGGTGGGCCGCGGGTCGAAGCGGGTGGCGAGCCGCTGGAGGGCGACGGCCGCGAGCAGCAGCCCGAAGTCGCGCAGTGCCACGTCGTAGTAGCCGGGGATCAGCAGCAGGTTGACGATGATGCCGGCGAGCCAGACGGCCACGACGAGGGCGCCGAGCCGCGGGTGCAGCAGCACGACGATGCCGGCGATCACCTCGATGACGCCGACGGCATACATGGCCTGGTGCGGGGTGACCGGCAGCGGGTCCGACAGCACGGGCGCGAGGTAGCGGTCCCACTGGACGAGCAGGTTCGTGAACTTGTCGAGGCCGAACACGATCGGCGCGACGGTGAACGCGGTGCGCAGGACGGCGTACGCCTGGTACGTCACGTCGCTGTGCAGATCGGATGTCGAAGCCCCAGCGGGACTGAGGGTCGTGGCCATGCTGACCTCCAAGTGGTCTCCAGGTCGGTCCTCCCGGAGGACGCGGCCCGTGACGTGCGCAGGCAGCGGTGGGAGGCTTGCACCGTGTTGGTGGCACGAGCAGGCACAGGTCTTACCGTTCGTAGCGGACGTTTCGGCTCCGGGCGCGTTCCGGTGCGCCGCCCGGGTAAGACCCGGGGCGCCGCCGTCAGCGAACGAGGCATGACCATCCAGCAGACCAGACACGCGGCGCCGTGCCTCTCCCCCGGCCCACCCCTCGACGTCGTCGCGTGGCGCGTGTGCCGGCTGCGCGAGGCCGGCTTCCCGGCCGCCCTCGCCGAGACGCTGGCGCGCCAACGGGTCGACCTCCACGCGCTGCTCCAGCTCGTCGACGCGGGTTGCCCGCCGGAGCTCGCCGCCCGCATCCTCTCCCCCGTCGACGACCCTTGGTCGTCCCGGTGACCGCCGTGAGCCGGGACGACCTCCCCCCGCCCGGCAGCGGACCGGGCACGACGACCCGCCCGGCCCCGCCGGGCGGGCTCGCCGGGTCGAGGCGTGCCGAGCCCGCCGACTGGGTCGTGGCGCTGTCGACTACCGGCCCGGAGCAGCAGCACGCGCTGCGCCTGCTGCACCAGCTCATGGTCCGGGCGGCCGCCCACCAGGTCTGGCGCATGCGCTCCGCCCTTCCCGACGACTCGCCCGCCTCGGTCGAGGTCATCGTGCAGCAGGCCGCCGACGAGGCCATGACCGCACTCCTCGCGAAGCTGCACACCTTCGAGGGCCGCAGCCGGTTCACGACGTGGGCCTTCAAGTTCGCCATCCTGCAGGCGTCCTCCGACGTGCGTCGCCTCCAGTGGCGCCGTCGCGAGGTCGAGCTGCGCGACCTCGACCTCGGCACGATCCCCGCCGCCGACCACGACGACGCCGAGCGCTCCGCCGAGGGTGCCGACCTCGCGAACGCGGTCGCCCGGGCGATGGCCACCGTGCTCACGCCCTACCAGCGCCGCATCGCCGTGGCCCTGCTCGTCGACGAGGTGCCGATCGACGTGCTCGCCGAGCGGCTCGGCACCAACCGTGGTGCGCTCTACAAGACTCTGCACGAGGCCCGCCGCCGGCTCCGCGCCGAGCTGACGGCCCGCGGCTACCTTGCCCCGACCGGAGGCGCCCGATGACCACTCCCCGACCCCGTCCGCCACTCACGCCGCGAGCCGTCGGCGCGCTGCTCGTCGACACGACGCCGTGGCTGTCGTGCGACGAGTGCTTCGAGCGCATGGACGTCCACGTCGAGGCGCTCCTCGCCGATCCGCACCACCGCGACCCCGCCATGGAGCACCACCTGCAGGGCTGCACGGCCTGCGCCGACGAGGCCCGCTCGCTCCTGGACCTCCTGCGCTCGGGCACCATCTGACGACACCCGGCCGTATGCCGCCGCGCGGGCTCCGCGCCACCCCGCGGGACGGCATACGGCCGGCGGGACGGCATACGGCCAGGGTGTGCGGTCGGCTCAGTCCTCCGGCAGGTCGGCGGGTCCCGGACCGCCGTGGACGAGCCAGCGCAGCTCGCTGCGGTGCTGCAGCCCCAGCTTGCCCAGCGCCGACGAGACGTGCGTCTTCACCGTGGCGGTGCCGATGTCGAGCGCCCGGGCGATGCCGGCGTTGCCCGGGTCGCCGGTGCGGCTCGTGACCAGGGCGACGACGTCGCGCTCGCGCGGCGAGAGACCCTCGAGCGGGTCCGGCCGCGAGTCGGCGTGCCCGTCGACGGAGGCGTGCTGGCCGACCCTCGTGATGATGGCCGCCTGCACCTCGAAGCAGCGACGGCTCAGCGCCGCGAGCCGGTCGTCGAGCGAGCCCTCCTGCGCCAGCTCGTCGAGGCGCTCGCGCAGCCCGTCGATCTCAGCAGCCATCCCGGTCAGTGCGGCGGACGTGCGGTTGACGGCCAGCAGCGCCCCGGCCCGCCCGTCGTCCTCGAGCTCGGGGTAGACGAGGCTGAGGTCGAGACGTCGGCCGGGATCGGCGGCCTGGACGCGGTCGAGCACGACGCCGGCGAGCCAGGTCATCGCGGTGACGACCTCGTCGGTGAACACGCCGGGCGTGTCGCTCAGCGCACCGATGATGCCGACGAGGCCGTCCTCGCCGATCATCGGCACCACCGCGGCGTCGGCGGACAGCTCGTCGTCGCCGAACCGGACGCCACGGTTGAGCAGCGCGCCGTCGTCGTCGCGGTAGCGGTAGGGCTTGTGCGACGCGGCGATCCAGGCAACCACCCCGCCGGGGCCGTAGGTGAGGCTGCCGGTCTCGAGGTAGCGCCCGTTGCTGAACAGGTACGGGTAGGAGATGCGGCGGTCGCGGTCCTTGACGAGCGCGATGTAGAAGTCGTCGACCGGGGCGATGGCGGAGACCGCAGCGCGGCAGGCGTCGTAGACGCTGAAGACGTCACCGCGCTCCACCTCGTGCATCTTCTGGTCGGCATGGCGCAGGGCGCGCACGACGGGATCGCTCAGCGGCACGGACCCAAGGCTAGCCCGCGCGACGCTTGCCGCCGACGATTCGAGAAGCAAACATCCACCCAAGGCGGACCCCCTCATTCCGCCGCCGGCTGATGCTCCGCCGCGAGGGGATCGGTGATGCTTGCCGTGCCGGTCGAGCGGCTCCGCAGGGCTTCGACAACCGGCCGGTGGGTCACGCGGTTCGCTTCCGGGGGAGCGACCACGGCGTCCGGCGCAGGGGACCTGGCGCCGCCGATGATCCCGGCCGGGCTCGATCCCCGCGGTCAGCCCGGCCCCAGGCGTTCGTGGAGGGGCGCAGGGGGCCGGGCCACAACCGCGTGGTGGAGGCGGTTGTGGGCGTGTTGCCTACTTCGGCCCCTCGCCCGCCGTCAGGTGCTGCGACAGGTAGGCCGCTGCGCCCAGCCTGCCGATGGCGTCGACCTGCGTCTCGAACCAGTCGGCGTGGCGCTCCTCGTCGCGCACCATCTCCTCGAAGACGCTGGCCGTGCCGTGGTCACCGAGCTCGTGGCACTCCTTGGCCGATGCGTTGAACTGCGCCACGGCCGCCTTCTCGCTCTCGAGGCCGAGCGTCAGCATCTCCTCGGGCGTCTCGCCGATGTGGATGGCGCCGAGCTTCTGGACGTTGGGGTGACCGTCGAACATGAGGATGCGGTTGATCAGGTCGTCCGCGTCGCGCATCTCGTCGATCGAGAGGTCGTAGAAGACCTTGCCGAGCTTGGGGAACCCCCAGTTGTCGAGCATGCGGGCGTGCAGGAAGTACGTGTTCGTGACCGTCAGCTCGAAGGTCAGGGCGTCGTTGAGGAGCTCCGTGACGCGGGGGCTAGCTGGCTGCACCTTCTACCTCCAGGAATGTGTCGCGCTGAGTGCCCTCATGCTGGCAGATGACCCGCCGCACAGAGAAGACGCACGAGCCACAGTCCTGGCCGGCACCGGTCGTCTGGCAGACGTACGAGAGGTTGTGGGCTCCCGCTTCGACGGCGCGCACGACGTCGCCGTCGCTCACGGCCGCGCACTGACAGATGATCACATCGCTAAGGTAAGGCTTACCTCAACCCGTGTCGAGTCCGGCCCAGCCGACGGACACCTGGGCCGCCCTCCCAGCCGTCCTCACAGTCGTGCTCACAGCCCCCGTCGCTGCCTCTGTCACAGCCAGGGAGTCGCCGCCTGGGAGGCGAGACGCACCGGCGTGTTGGCCGCGCCGAAGCCCCGGTAGCCACCGCGCCGCTCGAGCAGCTCGAGGTAGAAGCGCCCGGCGACGAGCGGGGTGTAGAGGTGGAAGAGCTCGCCGCCCTCCTCGTCGCGGTCGTAGAGCACTCCGAGGCGGCGCAGGCGAGCGAGCAGCCCCGGTGCGGGGTCGAGTCGCGCCGCGAGGTCGTCGTAGTAGGCGGCGGGCACGGGCATGAGCGGCGCGCCCGCCCGGCAGAGGGCCTCGGCGCGCTCGAGCAGGTCGGTGCACGCGTACGCCAGCTGGTTGACCCCGGTCCACGTCGGCACCCCGGGGGCGCGCACCGCGATGTTGAGCACCACCCTGAGCGAGCCGACGTCGGGCTGGAGGACGCGGCTGCGCAGTCGTCCGGCGGGGTCCATGAACTCGCTGACCGGGCCGGGCCGCAGGCCGAGCAGCGTGCGGTGGAAGGAGACCTCCGCGTCCGAGCGGTCGGTGTCGATGGCGAAGCCGATGTGGTCGAGCGCGCCCCAGCCACCACTGTCGGACGGTGCGTCCGACGATGCGTCGGCCGTGCGGTCGAGCGGGGGGCCGTCGAGGTGGACCTCGACGCCGGCCGGGCTGCGGGTGGCCCGGACGCGCCGGCCGCCGTCCATGGCCTCGACGACCGGCCAGTGCAGCGACTGGGCGCGTGCGGGGAGGTCCGACTCGGCGTCACCGCGGACGCAGATCGCCGCGACGTGGGGCCGCTGGGCCGCAGCGGGGCGACGCAGCTCGAGGTCGGAACGGGCGTCGAGGACGACCACCGCCTCGCCGTTTCGCAGGATGGTCCGGCCGTCCGGGCCGTCCGGGCCGTCCGGGCCGTCCGGGCCGCCCGCGCGGCTCCCGCTCCCCTCTGTCGTGAAACCCAGGCGCGTGAAGAAGTCGAGCGTGCGGGCGTCGC
>JABFXB010000535.1 GCA_013361975.1 Dermatophilaceae bacterium | reverse complement strand
CGGCTCGGTCGCCTGGCTCACCGACGTGAGGTCGATGGTGGCGAGCCGCGCGACAGGACTGTCGTCGTAGCCGACCACCGACACCTCACCCGGCACGTCACGCCCCTGCTTGCGCAGCCCGGCGAGCACGCCGAGCGCCGCCCGGTCGTTGAAGCACACGAGTCCCGTCGTGCTCGAGACGCCGTCGACGGCCGCTTGCCCGGCCTCCTCCGTCGCGCCACCGCCGAGCACGTATGCCGTGAGGCCGAGTCGTCGGGCCGCCGCGCGGAAGCCGTGCCTTCGCAATGAGGCGATCGCACCCCGCGGCCCGTCGACGAAGCCGACGTCGGCGTGCCCGAGCTCGGCGAGGTGCTCGACCGCGAGCCCGACGCCGACGTCGTCAGCGGCCCGCACGACGTCGATGCCCTGCACGTCGAGCCGACGGCCGATTGCGATGACGTGGTGGTCACGGGCCAGCTCGGCAAGGGCCGCATCGGACGACGTCGGCCCGAGCAGGAGCAGCGCCTCGCACCGGAAGTCGAGCAGCATCTCGACGGCTCGCCGCTCGTCGCGGGTGCGAGTCAGGGGGCTCACGACCACGTCGTAGCCGCGCTCGTCGGCGGCGGCCTGGAGGTCCTCGAGCAGCTCGGCATGGAAGGGGCTGCTCACATCCATCGTCACGCCGAGCAGCTGGGTGCGCCGCCGCGCGAGCAGGCTGGCCGTGCGGTCGGCGCGGTAGCCGAGATCGGCCGCGGCCCGCAGCACCGCCTCGCGCGTCGCGTCGGACGGCCCTGGACGTCCGCGGAGGACGAGCGACACCGAGGCCGTGGAGACGCCGGCGCGGGAGGCGACGTCGTCGAGGCGCGGACGCGACGGACGGGACGGCATACGGCTCCTCGAGGCCAAGGGGGCAGGTCGGCTCAGTTTGTCAGGACAAAGCGTTGACACCGCGAGAGGTGTGCCCGCACACTTTCAGGCAGCATCTTAAAGCGCTTTAAACCTAGCGCAAGCCACGGTGTTCAGAGAGGCACATCATGACCACGTCCCCCATCGGTGTTGCCGTCATCGGCGCCGGCATGGCCGGCCGCGCGCACTGCGCCGGCTACCGCACCGCCCCCACGCTCTTCGACCCGCCGCTGCCGCCCATCCGGTATGCCGCCGTCGTCGACGCCGACGCGAACGTGGCCGCCGATGCCGCGACCCGCTACGGCTACGAGCGGTCGATGACCGACTGGCGCGAGCTGGTCGACGACGAGAGCGTGCAGGTCGTCAGCGTCGTCGTCGCGAACCACCTGCACCGCGAGATCACGGAGGCGCTGCTCGCCGCCGGCAAGCACGTGCTGTCGGAGAAGCCGCTGGCTGCGAGCCTCGAGGACGCCGAGGCCATGGTCGCCGCGGCACAGGCGCATCCCGACCAGGTGACCGGCGTCGGCTTCGTCTACCGGCGCCAGCCGGCGGTCGCCGCGGTGCGCGACCTGCTGCGCGAGGAGCTCGGCGAGATTTCGCACTTCAACGGGCGCTACTGGTGCGACTACGCGCTGAGCCCGCAGGTGCCGATGGCGTGGCGCTACAAGGGCGCACCCGGCACCGGCGCCCTGGCCGACATCGGCAGCCACCTCATCGACCTGTCCGAGTTCCTGTGCGGCCCCATGGTCTCGGTCAGCGGCGGCACGTTCACGACGAAGGTCGCCGAGCGGGCTGTCCCGATCGGCACGACCTACGGCCACGCGAAGGCTGAGCTGTCCGACGTGCGCGAGCCCGTCGAGAACGACGACGTCGCGACGTTCACCGCCCACTTCGAGAGCGGCGCCATCGGAACGTTCTCGATCTCGCGCATCGCACCCGGCCACGCCAACTCGCTCGCCTTCGACGTCATGGCCCAGCACGGCGGGGTCAAGTGGGACATGGACCGGCCGGCCGAGTTCAGCGTCATCCGCAAGCTGCGCGACGACGGCTTCGACGGCTACAACCAGGTGCTCGCCGGCCCGGCACACCCGTACGTCAAGGGCGGTCTGCCGATGGACTTCCCCGGCGTCTCCTACGGCGTCGGCGACCTCTTCGGCTACCAGGCCCGCGCGTTCCTCGAGCAGGTCGCCGGCATCAAGGGCCTGCCGCCCGTCGCGCCGTTCGAGGACGGCGTGCGAGACCTGCGGATCATCGACGCGGTGTCGCGGTCTGCGGCCGCAGGCGGCGCGACCATACCGGTCGCCTGAAACCCCTCCCCTTCACAC
>JABFXB010000141.1 GCA_013361975.1 Dermatophilaceae bacterium | reverse complement strand
CGAAGAGACGATGTTCGAGGCCGAGGAGAAGATGGACAAGGCCGTCGAGGTCCTCAAGGAGGACTTCGCGGGCATCCGCACCGGCCGCGCCAACCCGGGCCTGTTCAACAAGCTGACGGTCGAGTACTACGGCGCCCCGACGCCCCTGCAGCAGCTGGCGTCGTTCCAGAACCCCGAGCCGCGCACCATCCTCGTCATCCCGTTCGACAAGTCGGCCATGCACGAGATCGAGAAGGCCATCCGCGACTCCGACCTCGGGGTCAACCCGAGCAGCGACGGCAACCAGATCCGCTGCGTCATGCCGGAGCTGACCGAGGAGCGCCGCCGCGAGTACATCAAGCTCGCCAACCACAAGGCCGAGGAGGCGCGCGTCTCGGTGCGCAACATCCGCCGCAAGGCCAAGACCGACATCGACAAGCTCGTCAAGGACGGCGAGGTCGGCGAGGACGACGGCTCCCGCGCGGAGAAGGAGCTCGACGGGCTCACCAAGAAGCACACGGACCTCGTCGACTCGCTCGTCAAGGCCAAGGAGACCGAGCTGCTCGAGGTGTGACCTCGACGTTCGACCCCATGATGACGACCGACTCCCCGTCCGGATCCCCGTCGGATCCCGTGGACCGCGCCCCCGTCGTCCCGGGCCGCGAGGAGCCGGCCGTCGACGGCGCCCACGGACCGCTCGACCCGGTGCCCTACGACCCGAGGCTCGACGACCTCGCCGGCCTGCCGGCCGAGGCGGTCATCGAGAAGAAGCAGAGCCGCGCCGGTCGCAACCTGCCGGCGGCGATCGGCGTCGGCCTCGGGCTCGGCATCCTCATCGTCGGCACGCTGCTCATCCGCAAGGAGTCGTTCCTGCCGCTCGTCGCCGTGGCGGTCGCGGTGGGAATGTGGGAGCTGCGGGCCGCGCTGAGGCACGCCGCCGTGCGCGCACCCCTCGTGGCGCCCGTCGTCGGCATGGTCGGGATGCTCTGGGCGGCCTACGTCCAGGGCCCCGCCGGCCTCGTCGTGGCCTGGGCCCTGACCTGCCTCGCCGTGGTGCTCTGGCGCGGCACCGGCCACCTCGACGGGGCCGGACGTGACGTCATGGGCGGCATCTTCATCGCGACCTACCCGCCCTTCCTCGTGGGCTTCGCCGTGCTGCTGCTGGCCCCGGTGGACGGCGTCGGCCGCGTGTTCGTCTTCCTCATCACGACAGTGTGCAGCGACGTGGGTGGCTACGCCTCCGGCGTGCTCTTCGGCAAGCACCCGATGGCGCCGACGATCAGCCCGAAGAAGTCGTGGGAGGGCTTCGCGGGCTCGGTGCTGCTCTGCATCGTCGGCGGCTCGCTCACGGTCCACTTCTTCCTCGACCACGCCTGGTGGATCGGCATCGCCCTCGGCATCGGGGTCGCCATCGCCGCGACCGTCGGTGACCTCATGGAGTCGCTCATCAAGCGCGACCTCGGTATCAAGGACATGTCGCACATCCTGCCCGGCCACGGCGGGGTCATGGACCGGCTCGACTCGCTCGTCGTCGTCGCGCCCATCGTCTGGGCCGTGCTGACCCTGCTCGCGGCCAAACCCGGCTGAGTCCACCAGGCCGGCGCGACGGCATACGGCCGGTTTTGACTCCACCTGAGAGAATGGGGGAGCCATGACTGAGACTCCCGCCGCACCCGCGCCCGTGGCGCTCCCCGAGCCGACGACCGCACGACCCGAGCCGGGTCAGCTGACCTTCAAGGCTCCGCGGCGTGGCAAGCCCCCACGGCACCTCGCCGACTTCAGCCCGGCCGAGCGCAAGGAGGCCGTCGAGGCGCTCGGGCACAAGGGGTTCCGGGCCAAGCAGCTGTCCACGCACTACTTCGAGCGACTCGTCGACGACCCCGAGCAGATGACCGACCTGCCCAAGCAGGTGCGCTCCGAGCTCGTCGCCGACCTCCTGCCGACCTTGCTGACGCCGATCGTCCAGCGCGTCGCCGACGACGGCCAGACGATGAAGTACGCGTGGCGCCTGCACGACGGCGCGATCGTCGAGTCGGTGCTCATGCGCTACCCGAAGCGCGTGACCATCTGCATCTCCAGCCAGGCCGGCTGCGGCATGAACTGCCCGTTCTGCGCCACCGGCCAGGCGGGCCTCACCCGCAACATGTCGGCCGGCGAGATCGTCGAGCAGGTGGTGTGGGCCGCGCGGGCGCTGCGTCGCGGCGAGCTCGCCGGGGGCGACGACGAGGACCACGAGCACCCGCTGCGCGTCAGCAACGTCGTCTTCATGGGCATGGGGGAGGCGCTCGCCAACTACAAGGCCTCGATCGGCGCCATCCGACGCCTCACCGACCCAGCGCCCGACGGGCTCGGCATGTCGGCCCGCGGCATCACGATGTCGACGGTCGGGCTGGTTCCCGGCATCGACAAGCTGACCGCCGAGGGCATCCCGGTCACGCTCGCCCTGTCGCTGCACGCCCCCGACGACGAGCTGCGCGACGAGCTCGTGCCGATCAACACGCGGTGGAAGGTCGACGAGGCCCTCGACGCCGCCCACCGCTACTACGAGGCGACCGGCCGGCGCGTGTCCATCGAGTACGCCCTGATCCGCGACATCAACGACCAGGGCTGGCGCGCCGACCTGCTCGGCGAGAAGCTCGCAGCCCGCGGCAAGGGCTGGGTGCACGTCAACCCCATTCCGCTCAACCCCACCCCCGGCTCGAAGTGGACCGCCTCGCGCCCCGGGGTCGAGCAGAACTTCGTCGAGCGGCTGCGGGCCCACGGCATCCCGACGACGATCCGCGACACCCGCGGCCAGGACATCGACGGAGCCTGCGGCCAGCTCGCAGCCGCCACCGCCTGACCCCCGCGACACCCTCACCTCAAACCCCAACCGTCGAGGCCACTTGTGGCCCCCTGCGGCAGTCGAGAGGCCAGTTGTGGCCGGCCACTCGTGGCCTTTCGACCCGCGGGAGGGGGCCACTCGTGGCCTCTCGACGTTGGGGAGGGGGCCACTCGTGGCCTCTCGACGGGTCAGGCGGCGGGGTGGGGCTCGCGGTAGGTGCGGCGGTAGGCGAGGGGCGAGAGCCCGACCGCGGCCGCCAGCTGCTGGCGCAGCGAGGCAGTCGTGCCGAACCCGGCGTCGGCGGCGACCCGGTCGACGGGCAGGTCGGTCGTCTCGAGCAGGTGCCGGGCCCGGTCGACGCGGGCCCGGTTCAGCCACGTCACGGCCGTCTCGCCGGTCTCCTCGCGGAACCGGCGGGTGAAGGTGCGCACGCTCATCCCGGCGTGCCGGGCCAGGTCGGCGAGCGAGAGCGGCTGGCCGAGCCGCTCGAGCGCCCACGCCCGGGTCGGCCCGGTGCCCGCGTCGGACTCGTCGGGCACGGGCCGGTCGATGAACTGGGCCTGCCCGCCGGCTCGCCACGGCGCGACGACGGCGCCGCGCGCCACCCGGTTGGCCGCCTCGGTGCCGTGGTCGGAACGCAGCACGTGCAGCAGCAGGTCGATGCCGGCTGCGTTGCCGGCCGAGGTGAGAACGTCGCCGTGGTCGACGTAGAGCACGTCCGGAGTCAACCGAACCTGCGGGAAGAGCCGCTGGAACGCGTCCACGTGGCACCAGTGGGTGGTGGCCTCCCGGCCGTCGAGCTTGCCGAGGGCTGCGAGCACGAACGCGCCGGTGCAGATCGACACCCAGCGCGCGTCGGGCCGTGCGGTGGCGGCCAGCCGGACGAGGGCGTCAGGGAGCACGCCGTCGTGGATGATCGAGCCGTTGATCCCGGGGATGACGATCGTGTCAGCCTGTGCGACAAGGGAGCTGGGGTCGGTCGGCAGCGCCTGGTAGCCGGCGGAGGTCCGGACCGGTCCGTCGTCGACCGTCACCATCCGCACGTCGTAGGGCGGTGCGGAGCCTGTCGGCTCGCCGGGCCAGCCCGGGTCGAGGGCTGACGAGGCGAGGAAGCGGTGGGCGAGCCCGAGCTCGAAGGCGATGACGGTGTCGAGCGCGAGCACGACGACGAGGTGGGGCCGGGAGGTCGGCGTCCGGGTCATGGCCGGATTCTTTCACACATTGTCCGTCGGGCCACTCGCGTCGCCGACCCCGTATGCCGCAGAGTTGCCCCGTGACCCTCACCGACAGCGCCGTCGACGCGCCCTCGCAGACCCGCCGCATCCACCCCGCGTGGTGGGTCGCCGTCGTCACCTTCCTCACGATCATCGGCGCCGCCGGCTTCCGTTCGACGCCCGGCGTCCTCATGACCCCGCTCCACGAGGAGTTCGGCTGGCCGATGGGCGTCATCGGGGGCGCCGTCTCGGTGAACCTCGTGCTCTTCGGCCTGGCCGCACCCTTCTCGGCGGCCCTCATGGAGCGCCTCGGCATCCAGCGGGTCATCGCGATCGCGCTCGGGCTGGTCAGCCTCGGCTCGCTGCTGCCGATCTGGATGACCCAGTCGTGGCAGCTTGTGCTCTGCTGGGGCCTGGTCGTCGGGATGGGCACGGGCGCCATGTCGATGGGCCTCGTCGCCACGGTCACCGGCCGGTGGTTCGTCGCGCGTCGCGGCCTCGTCACCGGCATCCTCACCGCGGCCGGTGCCACCGGCCAGCTCGTCTTCCTGCCCGTGCTCGCGTGGCTGGCGGAGCACCACGGGTGGCGCTCGGCGGCGATCGCGACCGCCGCCGCAGCCCTGACCGTGGTGCCCCTCGTGCTGTGGAAGCTGCACGACCACCCGAGCGTGCTCGGCCTCACCGCCTACGGCGCCCCCGTCGGCACGTCGGTGGCCCGCGCACCGCGCCCGACCGGGCACCCCGTCCACCTCGCCCTCGGCACGCTGCGCGACGCCGCCCGCACCGGGGTGTTCTGGCTCCTCGTCGGCAGCTTCGCCGTCTGCGGCATGTCGACCAACGGCCTCGTGGGCACTCACTTCATCCCCGCCGCGCACGACCACGGCATGCCGACGACGACTGCCGCCGGCCTGCTCGCCCTCGTCGGCGTCTTCGACGTCGGGGGCACGATCTTCTCGGGCTGGCTCACCGACCGGGTCGACGCGCGCGTGCTGCTCGCCTCCTACTACACGCTGCGCGGTGCGTCGCTCTTCCTGCTGCCGTCGCTCTTCAGCGACCACATGCACGTCAACATGCTCGCCTTCATCCTGTTCTACGGCCTCGACTGGGTCGCGACCGTGCCGCCGACGATCGCCCTGTGCCGCAGCGCGTTCGGCGAGCGTGCCCCGATCGTCTTCGGGTGGGTCTTCGCCTCGCACCAGCTCGGCGCCGCGGTCGCTGCGCTCGGCGCCGGCCTCGTCCGCGACCAGCTCGGCACCTACGACCTCGCGTGGTACGCCGCCGCGGTCCTCTGCCTCCTGGCTGCTGTGATGTGCGTCGCGATCCGTACCGCTCGTCCCGCTGAGGCGACATCTCGGCGCAACGGCTCTGGTGTCGTGGAGGGCGCGACGGCAGAGTGAGGGCATGAGCGACGGCGCTGAGACGGCATACCGGAAGGTCCACGACGCGAGCCTGACCGACCCCGAGGGCTTCTGGCGCGACGCCGCGCAGGCCATCGACTGGGTGACGCCGCCCACGCGCATCCTCGACGACTCGCGGCCACCGTTCTACCGCTGGTACCCCGACGCCGAGCTCAACGTGTGCTTCAACGCCCTGGACCGGCACGTCGCCGCGGGGCGAGGTGACCAGCCGGCCGTGCACTACGACTCGCCGGTGACGGGCAGCAAGGCGACGCTGACGTATGCCGACCTGCTCGACCGCGTGTCGCGGTTCGCCGGCGCCCTGGCCGGGCTGGGCGTCGAGAAGGGCGACCGCGTCGTCATCTACATGCCGATGGTCCCCGAGGCGGTCGTCGCGATGCTCGCGTGCGCGCGACTCGGTGCCATCCACTCGGTGGTCTTCGGCGGCTTCGCCCCGCAGGAGCTGGCCGCGCGGCTCGAGGACGCGGAGCCCAAGGTCGTCGTGTCGGCGAGCTGTGGCGTCGAGCCGTCCCGCATCGTCGAGTACAAGCCGATGCTCGATGCCGCTCTCGACCGCAGCAGCCACAAGCCCGAGTCGGTCATCGTCCTGCAGCGCGAGCAGTCCCCGGCCGCCGTCGGCGAGCGCGACACGGACTGGGAGGAGATGACCTGGGACGAGGTCTACGCCGATGCCGAGCCCGCCGACTGCGTGACCGTCGCGGCCACCGACCCGCTCTACATCCTCTACACCTCGGGCACCACCGGGAAACCGAAGGGCATCTACCGCGACAGCGGCGGGTATGCCGTCGCGCTGCGCTGGTCGATGGCGAACCTCTACGACGTGGCGCCGGGCGAGACGATGTTCACCGCGAGCGACGTCGGCTGGGTCGTGGGCCACTCCTACATCGTCTACGCACCGCTGCTCACCGGTGCGACGACGGTGCTCTACGAGGGCAAGCCCGTGGGCACCCCTGACGCCGGGGCGTTCTGGCGGGTCATCGCCGAGTACGGCGCCGTCTGCCTCTTCACGGCACCGACCGCCTTCCGGGCCATCAAGAAGGAGGACTCGACCGCCTCGAGGCTCGCCGAGCACGACCTCTCCCGCTTCCGGGCGCTCTTCCTCGCGGGCGAACGGCTCGACCCCGACACCTACGAGTGGGCGTCGGCCGCGCTCGGGAAACCCGTCATCGACAACTGGTGGCAGACCGAGACCGGCTGGCCGATCGCCTGCAACCCCAAGGGGATCGAGCTGTTGCCGATCAAGGCCGGCTCGCCGACGGTCGCCGTCCCGGGCTACGACGTGCAGGTGCTCGACGGTGCCGGCCAGCCGGTCGGGGCCGGGGTCGAGGGCGCGATCTGCATCAAGCTGCCGATGCCTCCCGGCACCCTGCCGACGCTCTGGGGCGACGACGACCGCTACGTCAGCTCCTACCTGTCGGCCCACCCCGGCTACTACCTGACCGGCGACGGCGGGTACCTCGACGAGGACGGCTACCTCTTCGTCATGGGACGCACCGACGACGTGCTCAACGTCGCCGGCCACCGCCTCTCGACGGGGTCGCTCGAGGCCGCGCTCGCCGGGCACGAGGCCGTCGCCGAGTGCGCCGTCATCGGCGTCCACGACGACCTCAAGGGGCAGGTCCCCCGAGCCCTCGTCGTGCTGAAGTCCGGCGTCGACGCCCAGGGCGACGGCGAGCGCATCCGACGCGAGCTCGTGGCGCGCGTCCGGTCGGAGGTCGGCGCGGTCGCTGCGCTGCACCGCGTCGACATCGTGGCCGCGCTGCCCAAGACGCGCTCGGGCAAGATCCTGCGCAAGACGATGCGTGAGATGGCTGACGGCAAGGAGGCCGCGGTGCCGGCCACGATCGAGGACGCGTCGGTGCTCGACACCCTCGCTCCGGTGCTGCGCCCCGCCCACCCCGCCTGACGACCTACCAGTGGTCGGAAACTGAGCACTCGACTGGGAGTGAGGGTCGAGTGCTCAGTTCCTGACGCGGTCGAGCGGCGGGAGGAGGGGGAGGACGTCGTCGATGGTGTCGACGAGGTGGATCGCCTGCTCCATCGGGCGACCCGCCGCCATGGCCGTGATGGCAGACCACACGGGCACGCGCTCGGTCCAGTGCTCCCGCCCGACGAGGACGAGCGGCGGCAGGGGCGCGTCGTCGGCGGCGTAGAAGAGGGGCGTCACCGCCTGGAAGATCTCCTGGACCGTGCCCGCCGCGCCGTCGAGCACCACGATGCCGGCGTCGGACCGGGCCAGCAGGCCCTCCTCACGGATCGCGTTCGAGAAGTACTTCGCGATGACGTCGCAGAAGACGTTCGGCGGCTCGTGGCCGTAGAACCACGTCGGGATGCCGAGTGAACGGGCGGTCGGGCCGAGAGTGTCGGTGGTCGCGGCCGGCTCGTCGCCGACGAGGGCCTGACGGGCCACCAGCGCGCCGGCTGCCCAGGCACTGACGTCCGGCCGGAAGCTCGGCACCGGCGCGATGCGGGCCACGGCCTCGCCGACGGCGTCCGCGCTGCGGCAGAGAGCACCCAGGTTCGCGGCCTCCATCGCTCCGGGGCCTCCGCCCGTCGCGACGAGGTAGCCCTCCTCGGCGAGCGCGTGGCCAAGTCCGGCCGCTCCGGCATACGAGGGCGAGTCGCGTTGCAGCGCATGGCCGCCCATGATGCCGACGACCGACCGGCCCTGGACGAACTCGTCGAGGTCGTCGGTCACCGAGTCGTCGTGGATCGCCCGGACGAGGGTGCAGTACGCGTCGGTGCGCAGCCTCGCGTCGACGAACCACGCGTACGCCTTCGCGTCGGGAGTCGCGGCGTAGCCGTCCTCGAGCCCCGCGTAGAGGTCCGACGGGAGGTAGAGGCCGCGCCACGGGTCGACCGGTGCCTCGGCGACGCCGGGGAAGAGGATCGCCCCACCGCGCAGCAGCACCTCGGCCTCGGCCAGTGGGACGTCGCCGCCCAGCACCACGAGTCCGGTGAGGTCGCCCCGGGCGGCGAGGCGGTCGGCATAGCCGGTGAGGTCGAGGTCCTGCAGCCTGAGCCCGCGCAGCGGTGCCTCCGACCCGAGGTGGTCGTCGAACTCCTCGAGCGTCTCGATCTCCATGTGCCCCATCCTGCCCCGCCTGGCGCCGCGGGTGATCGAGGAGCGGACCCGGCCGCCACGCGTCGCACCCTCGCTGACAGGATCGGTCGCATGGTCGGGGTCCTCGAGGGTTTCGCGACGATCGCGGTCATCGTCGCCGTCGGCTGGTTCCTCGCGCACCGGCGCATCCTCGACGAGTCGGCCCAGGTCAACCTCTCGCGGCTGGCCTTCCACGTCGCGTCACCGGCCCTGCTGCTCACCGTCATGCAGCGCACCTCGCTCGACGCCGTGCTGTCGGCGAACCTCGTGACGTCGCTCATCAGCTTCGCAGCCGTGGTCGGCCTCTACGCGCTGGTTGCCCGGTTCCGTTGGGCGGGAGAGGGACTCGGGTCACGCCTCATCGGGAGCCTCTCGGCGGCATATGTCAACGCGGGCAACCTCGGCATCCCGATCGCGCTCTACGTGCTCGGCGACGTCGCCTGGGTGGCGCCGACCCTGCTCATGCAGCTGCTCATCATCACGCCGGTCTACATGGCGCTCTTCGACAGCGATGCCCGTGGCGAGCGACCGACGCTGCTGCGCAGTCTCCGCCGGATGTTCAGCAACCCCATCACCCTGGGCGCCGTCGCGGGTCTGCTCATCGCGGTGTTCCACATCGACCTGCCGCGGGTCGCGGCCGCGCCGATCGACCTGCTCGGCGCCATGGCGGTGCCCTCGATGCTCGTCGCGTTCGGCATCTCGCTGCGCCGCGGCCCACGACCGGCGACCGGGCAGGGGGCCGGGCACGTCTGGACCATCGTCGGGCTCAAGATCCTGTTCATGCCGGCCGTCGCGCTCGGAGTGGGCCTCGCCCTCGGTCTGCGCCGAGAGGCCCTCTTCGCCGTCGTCGTGACGGCGGCCCTGCCGACGGCGCAGAACATCTTCACGTATGCCGTCCGCTACCGACGCGAGGTCAACCTCGCCCGCGACACCATCTTCATCAGCAC
>JABFXB010000264.1 GCA_013361975.1 Dermatophilaceae bacterium | reverse complement strand
ACGTTGCCGACGAAGTCGCTCGCGACGGCGGCGGGCTCGATGACCGAGACGTGCACCCCGTGCGGCAGCATGACGACGGCGAGCGACTGCATGAAGCCCTCGACCGCGAACTTCGCGCCGCAGTACGCGTCGGCGAACGGCTGGCCCACCGCCCCGCCGACGCTCGTCACCGTGAGGACGGTGCCGGCCCCGGCCTGCCTCATGTGCGGCAGGACGAGCTTCGTGAGCGCGACGGGGCCGAGGTAGTTGACCTCCAGCTGGTCGCGGACCTCGTCGAGCGACAGCTGCTCGGCGGTGGCGACGGCACCGCGTCCGGCGTTGTTGACGAGCACGTCGAGGCGGCCGTGGTCGGCGATGACGCCCTCGACGCACGCGCGTGCTGCGTCGTGGTCGGTGACGTCGAGGGCGCGCACGTCGAGCTCGACGCCCGCCTCGTCCGCCGCATCGGCCAGGGCAGCCGCCCGCGCGGTGTCGCGCATCGTGGCGACGACGGTGAGGCCGCGCCGCGCCAGCTCGACGGCCGTGTGCAGGCCCATGCCGGAGGAGGTGCCGGTGACGAGGGCGACCCGGGCCGCCTGTGCGCTCTGCTGCTGGCTCATGCCGCGACGCTACGCCCGGGCGCGTCAGGCGTCGACGTCGTCGAGGCCCTCGATGACGATCTCGAGCAGGCGGGCGAGCTCGTGCCGCTCGGGGGTCGACAGGCCCCGGAGGGTGTCGCTCTCGACGACGTTCGACTCACGCACCGCCTCGCTGAACAGGGCCCACCCGTCGGTCGTGAGCGACACCAGGGTGCGCGTGCGGTTGGACTCGTCGGGACGGCGCTGGACCAGTCCGCGGCCCGACATCTTGTCGAGGCGGTGGGTCATCGACGACGGGGCGACGTTGGAGAGGTCGGCGAGCTGGCTCGGGGTGAGGCAGGTGTCGCCGGCCCGGGCGAGCGCGGCGAGCACCGACCACTCGCCCTGGGTGAGGTCGAGGTCGGCGAACTGACGCACGTACCACTGGTCGAGCTTCTTCGTGACGGCATACACGGCGGTGATGACCCGCTGCACCGACTCCTCGCCGCCGGCGGCGACGTAGGTGGCGACGTCGGCCGCGTGCTCCTGCTGGGCGGACCGCCGTCGCTTCGCTGCCATGGAACCGCATTGTTCCACCCTCGCGCCCGCTGCTAATGTTCGATATCGAACTTCGAATACGAAATATTCGAGGTCGAAACCGCGTTGCCCGACGCGTCCCCTGAACCCCAGACCCCGGAAGGGTGTGATTCCCGTGCGCACCAAGCTCCTCGTCCTCGCGTCGTCCATCGGCATGCTCGGATGGGGCACCGTGCTCCCCTACCAGTACGCGTACGCGGCCAACACCCGCGGCTGGGGCACCCTCGCGGCGGCGCTCGCGAGCACGCTCTTCTCGGTCGGTGCGCTCGTCGCGGCGCCGTTCGCCGGGCGGCTCAGCGACCGCTTCGACCCGGTCGTCGTCGCCGTCGTCGCCAAGCTCGTCGCCGCCCTCGGCGTCGGCAGCCTGGTGTGGGCCGACACGCCCGCGACCTTCCTCGTCGGCATGTTCGTCTTCGGCTTCGGGCACACCGCCTCCGGCCCGGCCGCCTCGGTGCTCGTGCTGCGCTGGGCCGGCAGCGACGACCGCCGCAAGGTCTTCGCCTACAAGTTCACGGCCGAGGCCATCGGCATGGCCGTCGGCGCGTTCGTCGCCGGCCAGTTCGTCGACCTGGCGCGCCCCGACGGCATGACGGCCGCCTTCGTCGCCGCCGGCGTCGGCTTCGCCCTGTCGGCCGCGATCATCCACCTCGCCGGCATCGGCGCCCCCGCCGAGGTCGCCCCCGACCTCGCCGCGGGCGAGGCCGAGCAGCGGCTCGGCACCCTCGAGGCCCTGCGCCGCATCTTCGCGGTGCCCGCCCTGCGCTGGACCGCGGTCGTCACGGTGGCGCTGGCCCTCGGCTTCTACGCGCAGTTCGAGTCGGGCCTGCCGGCGTACGCGTTGACCGTGCTCGACGTCGACGAGTCGGCGATCGGGCTCGCTGCGGCCGTCAACTGCGTCGTCATCGTCGCGCTCCAGGTCTTCGTCGTGCGGCTCACCGCCCGGCGCAACGCCGCGAGCCTGCTCATGGTCGTCGGCGGGGTGTGGACGCTCTCGTGGGTCGTCCTCTCGGTGGCGCAGCTGACGCCCGACGTCGCGGCCGCCCTCTTCGTCACGACCTTCGG
>JABFXB010000520.1 GCA_013361975.1 Dermatophilaceae bacterium | reverse complement strand
GCACGACGAGAGGCGGCACGACAAGATGGGTGCCGTGCCACAGGGACCGATGAAGGAGCACGTCAATGTCCACTGCCACTGACCCGCTGGCCGGATCAGAGCTCGCGCGGGTGCCGCTGCCCGACGACGTCTATGGATTCGGCTGGGCCGAGATCCGCTACCTGCTGGGGCGGCACTCGACCGCGAGCTCCCGCATGACGGTCGCCTCGCTCGGCTTCGACGCGGCGCCGACCGACGAGCTCGTCGGGGCGGCCGGTGTGGCGTCGTTGCTGGCCCGTGGTCTGGCCGAGCCCGACGGCGACCGTGCCGTCAGCCGGGGCGAGGCGGCCGTGCTCGAGACGGTCTTCGCCCGCGCCAGGCGCTGGAGCGGCATCAGCGTGCGCGACGGCGAGCAGGGTGACCTCATGGTCGTCCTCGAGGACGGCGACATCATCGCGCTGCTGCAGCCGCGCAGCCTCGGCACGTGGTTCGTGGGCCTCACCGACGCCGTCGAGCGTCCGGCAGAGGTGCTCGCGCGCGCCGTCGAGCAGCTCCGCGGCGCGAACGGCTCCGCCCGGTTCGCGATCGAGACCCGCACGCTCGAGGGCAGCGTCGGCACGCGCTACTTCCGGCCGGAGGGCTCGGGCTGGACCGTCTCGGAGTCGCCCGACAGCGAACCGCGCGCGGTCACCGACGGGCTCGCCTGCGAGCTCGAGCAGCTCATGCCCGGGGCTCCCGCATGAATGCTCCCACCCCGACTCCGGGCGGCCGCGTGGGCGACCCGCCACCGTACGCCTGGCTCGACGACCCGGCTCAGCCGTTCGGCCCCGTCGGCATCCGCACGACCATCGTGCTCGGATCGGCCCTCGGCGCGATCGGGGTCTTCGGGCTGGCCTTCGGCCTCTTCGGCGGGGACCAGGCCAGGGCCGCCCGGCTCGGTGTCGGCATCGTCTTCGTGCTCATCGGCGCCGTGGTCGTCCGGATGGGCACCGCCCGGCGTGCCTGGCGCGAGCGCAACCCCGGCGTCGACCCGCTCGCCGCGGCGGTCGAGTCCGGCGCGAACGTGGGCAGCGCCTTCGGCGACCAGTCGCGCGTCGGTCGCTTCGGCCGCTGGCTGCTCGTGGCGGTCTGCCTCGCCGTGACGCTGGTCATGGTGCTCGCCCTGCGCCGGGCCGTCACGGGCGAGACCCCGACGAGCGCCGGGGCTGTGGTCGTCATCGTCCTGCTCGGCCTGTTCGCCGCCGTCATCGGCGTGACGGCAGCGATGCGCACGCGCTCGCGAGACCGCTGAGGGGCCCGGGCGACCCGTCCCCGGGCCCGGCCCGCGCTCCGGGCCGCAGCTGCCTCCGCCTCCCGTTGGGCGTCCCCGGCCGTATGCCGTCGGCGACGTCAAGGTGGCGGTGCGGACGTCTCGTGGGCGGCTGCGTTGCCGAGAGGTGAACACTCGGGCGACACGACGCCGCAACGGGTCTCAATGCGCGCCCCTGTCGGATCCGGGTCGTACCGTCTTCCCAACGGCCGACACCCGTCGGACGTTGCCAGGAGGCCCACCCATGGAGCGATCGCTCAGGACGGAGGGCCGGGCACGACGCCACCCTCTGGTGGCCGCCCGGCATCTCGGGAGCGATCAGGCGCGCTGAGCGCGCCGCGTAGGGAGTGGCACATGGCACGTACGACCCGTCAGGTCACGTCGGACTCCGCCAGCAGCACGACCACCAAGCCGGCCGCGGCCTCCACACGCGCCACCACAGCAGCGACGGCACGCGAGCGAGTGCCCGAGCACAAGACGTACGTCCTCGACACGTCGGTGCTGCTGTCCGACCCGCGGGCGATGCTCCGCTTCGCCGAGCACGAGGTCGTGCTGCCGGTCGTCGTGGTCACCGAGCTCGAGGGCAAGCGCCACCATCCCGAGCTCGGCTACTTCGCCCGGCAGGCCCTGCGGCTGCTCGACGACCTGCGCGTCAGCGAGGGCCGCCTCGACCGGCCGGTCGGGGTCGGCGACGAGGGCGGCACGCTCCGGGTCGAGCTCAACCACACCGACCCGTCCTCGCTGCCCGCGGGCTTCCGCCTCGGCGACAACGACACCCGCATCCTGGCCGTCGCCAAGAACCTCGCCAACGAGGGCAGCGACGTCACCATCGTGTCCAAGGACCTCCCGATGCGCGTCAAGGCCTCCGCCTGCGGGCTCGAGGCCGAGGAGTACCGCCACGAGCAGGGGGTCGACTCCGGCTGGACCGG
>JABFXB010000363.1 GCA_013361975.1 Dermatophilaceae bacterium | reverse complement strand
TCTCCTGCTCGCTCATGCGTCAGCCTCCTGCGCCTTGTCAGCCTTCTTGGCCTTCTTCTCGGCCTTGTCAGCCTTCTCGGCCTTGTCAGCCTTATCGGCCTTGGCGGCCTTCTTCTCGGCCTTGTCGGCCTTGTCCGCCTTCTCATCCGCCTTGGGGGCGGCGGGGGCCGAGCCGATGCCGAGCTCGCGCTCACGCATCTCGGTGTAGATCCGTGCGATGTCCTTCTTGACGGCGCGCAGACGACCGTGGTTGTCCAGCTGACCGGTGGCCGACTGGAAACGCAGGTTGAACAGCTCTTCCTTGGCCTTCTTCAGCTCGTCCGCCAGCTTGGTGTCGTCGAGACCACGCAGCTGCTCGGGAGCCAGGTCCTTGGTTCCGACTGCCATCAGATGTCACCACCCTCACGCTGAACGAAGCGGCACTTCATGGGGAGCTTGTGCATCGCGAGACGCATGGCCTCGCGCGCCACCGGCTCGGTCACGCCCGAGATCTCGAACATGACGCGGCCCGGCTTGACGTTGGCGATCCACCACTCCGGCGAACCCTTACCGGAACCCATGCGGGTCTCGGCGGGCTTCTTGGTGAGCGGACGGTCGGGGTAGATGTTGATCCACACCTTTCCGCCACGCTTCATGTAACGGGTCATCGCGATACGAGCGGACTCGATCTGCCGGTTGGTGACGTAGGCGGGCTCGAGGGCCTGGATGCCGTAGTCGCCGAAGGCGATCGTCGTGCCACCCTTGGCCGCGCCATGGCGGTTCGGGTGGTGCTGCTTGCGGTGCTTGACTCGACGGGGAATCAACATGGGTCAGGCCTGCTCATTCTCGGTGCTCGCCGCGGCGGGGGCCTCGGCAGCAGCGGTCTCGTTCACTGCCGGAGCAGCGGCGGTCTCGTTGCGGTCACCACGACGGGCGCGGTTCGGGCGGTCGCCGCCGTCACGACGCGGGCCACGCGACGGGCGCGGGGCGGCGGCCTGCTGGGCCGCGAGCTCCTTCGCCGTCATGTCGCCCTTGTAGATCCAGACCTTGACGCCGATGCGGCCGAAGGTCGTGCGGGCCTCGTAGAAGCCGTAGTCGATCTGCGCGCGCAGCGTGTGCAGCGGGACGCGACCCTCGCGGTAGAACTCGGTGCGGCTCATCTCGGCGCCGTTGAGGCGGCCCGAGACCTGCACGCGGATGCCCTTGGCGCCGGCGCGCTGGGCGGACTGCATGCCCTTGCGCATGGCGCGACGGAAGGCGACACGGGCCGACAGCTGCTCGGCGATGCCCTGGGCGACCAGCTGGGAGACGATCTCGGGGTTCTTGACCTCGAGGATGTTCAGCTGGACCTGCTTGCCCGTGAGCTTCTCGAGCTCGCCGCGGATGCGGTCGGCCTCGGCGCCGCGGCGGCCGATGACGATGCCCGGGCGGGCCGTGTGGATGTCGACGCGGACGCGGTCACGGGTGCGCTCGATCTCGACCGAGGCGATGCCGGCACGCTCCATGCCCTTCTCCATCAGGCGACGGATGGCGACATCTTCCTTGACGTAGTCGCGGTAGCGCTGACCCGACTTCGTCGAGTCGGCGAACCAGCGGCTCTTGTGGTCCGTCGTGATGCCGAGACGGAAGCCGTGGGGGTTGACCTTCTGACCCATCAGCGGGCTCCCTTCACGCGGTTGGTGTTTGCAGCCTCCGGCTGCGTGACGACCACGGTGATGTGGCTCGTGCGCTTGTTGATGCGACCGGCGCGGCCCTGGGCACGCGGACGGAAACGCTTCATCGTCGGGCCCTCGTCGACGAACGCGGCCGAGATGACCAGGTTGCGCTCGTCGAAGGCGACCGACTCGCGGTCGGCCTTGACGCGGGCGTTGGCGATGGCGCTCTCGAGCACCTTCTTGACCGGGTCGGAGGCCGACTGCGGGGCGAACGTCAGCGTGGTGACGGCGTCGGTGGCCGCCTTGCCGCGGATCAGGTCCACGACACGGCGAGCCTTCTGCGGGCTGACACGGACGTGCCGCGCCGAGGCCTTGGCTTCCATGACTTCTTCCTTGGATTCGGTGGCCATCAGCGACGACGACCCTTCTTGTCGTCCTTCACGTGACCCTTGAACGTGCGGGTCGGCGCGAACTCGCCGAGCTTGTGGCCGACCATCGACTCGGTGACGAACACCGGGACGTGCTTGCGGCCGTCGTGGACGGCGAAGGTGTGACCGAGCATGTCCGGGCTGATGACCGAACGGCGCGACCAGGTCTTGATGACGGTCTTGGTGCCCGCTTCGTTCTGGGCGTCCACCTTCTTCTGAAGGTGGTCGTCGATGAAGGGGCCCTTCTTCAGGCTACGAGGCATTCCAAAGGCTCCTTATCAGCGCTTCTTGCCAGTACGACGGCGACGCACGATGAGCTTGTCGCTTTCCTTGTGTCCCTTGCGGGTGCGGCCCTCGGCCTGGCCCCAGGGGCTGACCGGGTGACGTCCACCGGACGTCTTGCCCTCACCACCACCGTGCGGGTGGTCGACCGGGTTCATCGCGACACCACGGACGGTCGGGCGCTTGCCCTTCCAGCGCATGCGGCCGGCCTTGCCCCAGTTGATGTTGCTCTGCTCGGCGTTGCCGACCTCGCCGACGGTCGCGCGGCAGCGCGCGTCGACGTTGCGGATCTCGCCGGACGGCATACGCAGCTGGGCGTAGGGGCCGTCCTTGGCGACGAGCTGCACGCGAGCACCCGCGGAGCGGGCGATCTTGGCGCCGCCACCCGGCTTGAGCTCGATCGCGTGGACGACCGTACCGACCGGGATGTTGCGCAGCGGGAGGCTGTTGCCCGGCTTGATGTCGGCCGCGGGGCCGTTCTCGATCGGGTCGCCCTGCTTGAGGCGGTTCGGCGCCAGGATGTAGCGCTTCTCGCCGTCGGCGTACTGGACGAGCGCGATGCGCGCGGTGCGGTTGGGGTCGTACTCGATGTGAGCGACCTTGGCCGGCACGCCGTCCTTGTCGTGGCGACGGAAGTCGATGACGCGGTAGGCGCGCTTGTGACCGCCACCGATGTGACGCGTCGTGATGCGGCCGGCGTTGTTGCGGCCACCCGTCTTCGACAGGGGGCGGACCAGCGACTTCTCCGGGGTGGAACGCGTGATCTCGACGAAGTCGGCGACCGACGAGCCGCGACGGCCCGGCGTGGTCGGCTTGTACTTACGGATACCCATGTGGTTTCAGTCCTTGTTCTTCGTCAGATCTCAGGCGCCCGCACCGAAGATGTCGATCGAGCCCTCGCGGAGGGAGACGATCGCACGCTTGGTGTCCTTGCGCTTGCCGAGGCCGAAACGGGTGCGACGGGTCTTGCCCTGGCGGTTCAGGGTGTGGACCTTGTCGACCTTGACGTTGAAGATCTGCTCGATGGCGATCTTGATCTCCGTCTTGTTCGCACGCGGGTCGACGATGAAGGTGTACTTGCCCTCGTCGAGCAGCCCGTACGACTTCTCGGAGACGACCGGCGCGATCAGGATGTCGCGGGGGTCCTTGGTGTGGATGCTCACTTGACGGCCTCCTTGTCGGCCTTGTCGGCCTTCACGGGACCGGCCACGAACGCGTCGAGGGCAGCCTGGGTGAAGACGATGTCGTCGGCGCACAGGACGTCGTACGTGTTGAGCTGGTCGGCGACCAGGACGTGGACGTTCTGCAGGTTGCGGACCGACTTGAACGACACCTCGTCGCTGCGCTCGAGAACGACCAGCAGGTTGGGGCGCTCGGTCAGGCCGGCGAGCAGCGCGGCGGCGTCCTTCGCCGAGGGCACGTCGCCCGAGACGATGGAGTCGACGACGTGGATGCGGTCGAAGCGGGCCCGGTCGGACAGGGCGCCACGCAGGGCGGCGGCCTTCATCTTCTTGGGGGTGCGCTGCGCGTAGTCACGCGGCTGCGGGCCGTGGACGGTGCCACCGCCGGCGAACTGCGGGGCGCGGGTCGAGCCCTGGCGGGCGCGGCCGGTGCCCTTCTGGCGGTAGGGCTTGCGACCACCGCCGCGGACCTCGCCGCGGGTCTTGGTCGAGTGCGTGCCCTGACGAGCCGCCGCGAGCTGGGCCACCACGACCTGGTGGATCAGCGGGACGTTCGTCTGCACGTCGAAGATCTCGGCGGGCAGGTTCGGGGTCTTGGTTGCCATGTCGATCATGCACCCTTCGCAGCCGTGCGGATCAGGACGATGCCACCGCGGGGGCCGGGAACGGCACCCTTGATGAGCAGCAGGCCCTTCTCGGCGTCAACGGCGTGGATCTGGAGGTTCTGGGTCGTCTGGCGAACGCCACCCATGCGACCGGCCATGCGCATGCCCTTGAAGACACGGCCCGGGGTCGAGCAGCCGCCGATGGAGCCCGGCTTGCGGTGGTTGCGGTGGGCACCGTGGGAGGACGAGACGCCGGCGAAGCCGTGGCGCTTCATGACACCCGCGAAGCCCTTGCCCTTGGTCGTGCCGGTCGCGTCGACGCGCTGGCCCGCCTCGAAGGACTCGGCGGTGATCTCCTGGCCGAGCTCGTAGGTGCCGGCGTCGCTCGTGCGGAGCTCGACGAGGTGACGGCGCGGCGTGACGCCGGCCTTCTCGAAGTGGCCCGACATCGGCTTGTTCACCTTGCGCGGGTCGATCGCGCCGAAGGCGATCTGGACCGCGGAGTAGCCGTCGGTCTCGTCGGCGCGCACCTGCGTGACGACGCAGGGGCCGGCCTTGACGACGGTCACGGGGACGAGCTTGTTGTCGGCGTCCCACACCTGGGTCATGCCGAGCTTCTCGCCGAGCACGCCCTTGACGTTCTTCTGAGCAACAGTCATGTCAGCAACCGCCTCAGAGCTTGATCTCGATGTTGACGTCCGCCGGCAGGTCGAGACGCATCAGCGAGTCGACGGCCTTGGGCGTCGGGTCGATGATGTCGATGAGGCGCTTGTGCGTGCGCATCTCGAAGTGCTCGCGGCTGTCCTTGTACTTGTGCGGCGACCGGATGACGACGAAGACGTTCTTCTCCGTCGGCAGCGGGACGGGGCCCACCACGGTCGCGCCGGCGCGCGTCACTGTGTCAACGATCTTCCGGGCCGAGTTGTCGATGACCTCGTGGTCGTACGACTTCAGCCGGATGCGGATCTTCTGTCCCGCCATCTGATGAACGTCTCTCTCTCGCTTCTGACTTCCGGTTCCCTTGGCATCCGACCCCCGAGGTCGGGCGTGTCGCGCCCGCTTCGCGGCGGAAGTTCCGCACTCTCGTGCCACTTCCGGTGTGGATTGCCCGGCCGAACCGGGTGGCTTGCGCTTCCCTCGGGCCTCCGAGAGGAGTCCGGGCGAGTCCCCGTCAGGAGGCTCTCAAGGGGCGGCGCCACCGACATGGGTCAGCGACGCGCGTCAAGCAACCTGAACAGTGTGCCAGAGGCGGCGACGCACTATCAAATCGAGCAGGGGCGTCGTCGCAGGCCGGGCGCCGTGGCGCGTCGGGAACTCGCGGAGCGTGGCTACGCGGTCTCAGTGTCCCGCGGTCGACGACGGTCGTGCGCAGGCGGCCGTGCCACCGGGCAGCTGGTAGCGGTGCTCGGCGACCCAACCGTACGCGCGCGAGGCCACGCGCGAGACGCCCGGCGCCATGAGCAGGTAGCCGACGGGCCGCCAGGCCGGCGCCCCGTGGGTGGCCGCGCTCGCGATGGCGCGGTGGCCCGAGCGGATCGAGCCGTCGGCGGTGACGAACTGGGCCGCCTCGTCGCAGTCGGCGGGCGACAGCCCCACGGCCGCGAGATCGAGCTCCTGCCACGGCCGCACGGCGAACCGGTCGCGCCGGTCGACCCACCGCTTGGCGAACAGGGCGCTGCGCGTGCAGAACCCGCAGTCCGCGTCGTAGACGAGCGTCGGCCGGTCGGGCACGTCGAGCGCAGGGGCCTCCACGGGGCCCATCCTCCCACGCCCGAGCACGTATGCCGCCCGACCGAGCCGGCGGATCGGCGCGGGATCCTCGCACTGGGCTCAGACCGGCGCGAGGAAGGCGCTCAGGGCGCCGGCATACATCGCCGGGTCGTCGGCACCCATCAGCTCGCGGGTGCTGTGCATCGACAGGGCCGCGGCGCCGAAGTCGACGGTCGTGGCGCCGGTGAGCGACGAGGTGACCGGGCCGACGGTCGAGCCGCACGGCAGGTCGCTACGGGTGACGAAGGTCTGCATCGGCACCCCGGCCTGCTCGCAGGCCAGCCGGAACGCGGCAGCGCCGACCGAGTCGGTGGCGTAGCGCAGGTTGGTGTTGACCTTGAGCACCGGGCCGCCGTTGACCCGGATGGTGTGCATCGGCTCGTGCCGGTCGGCGTAGTTGGGGTGGGTCGCGTGCCCCATGTCGCCCGAGGCGATGACGGTTGAGGCGAGCGCCCGCCAGTAGTCGTCGCGAGTGCCCCCGCCGGCGGCGACGATGCGCTCGAGCACCGACGGCAGCAGCGTCGAGGTGGCGCCGCGCTCGGACGTGCTGCCGATCTCCTCGTGGTCGAAGAGAACGAGCACCGGCACGTGGGTGGGCTCGGTGGCGACGGCGTCGAGCAGGGCCCGCACGCCGGCATACGAGGTGGCGAGGTTGTCGAGGCGGGGCGCCGCGATGAGCTCGCGCGAGCGACCGAGGCGAGTCGACGGCTGCACCGGGTGCGTCATGACGTCCCACGACAGCACGTCCTCGCGGTCGACGCCGACCTGCTCGGCGAGGTAGCCGACGAAGTCGCCGGGCTCGTCGCCGACGCCCCAGAGGGGCTCCATGTGCGCCTGCTTGTTGAGGGTGAGCGCCTCGTTCTGGGTGCGGTCGAGGTGGATCGCGAGCTGTGCGACGCGGAGCAGGGCGTCGCGGCCGTGGAAGGTGCGCGACTCCACGCCGTCGCGGCCCCGCACGGCGACCCGGCCCGCGAGACCGAGGTCGCGGTCGAGCCACGAGCTGAGGATGAGGCCGCCGTAGGGCTCGACGCCGAGCAGCTGCCAGCCCGCCCTGCTGTGGTCGGGGTTGGGCTTGATGCGCAGGTTGGGGCTGTCGGTGTGCGCCCCGACGACGCGGAACCCGGCTGCCGGACCGGCGCCGGCGCCGTGCGCCCCGGTGGTGTCCCACGCGATCAACGAGCCCCCGCGCACGAGGTAGCGGCGCCCCGGCTCGGTCGGCCACGCCGCGCGCTCGTCGACCTCGGTGAAGCCCTCCGCCACGAGCCGACGGGCGGCCTGCTCGCACGCGTGGAACGGGGTGGGGCTGGCGTCGACGTAGTCGATGAGCCCCTGGGCTTCGGTGTCGGTGTCGAACGAGTGCGCCATGGCTCCCGACCCTATCCAGCGGCACCCGTCGAGCACCGTGCGCCCCGCAGCTGGGAGGAGCGGCCCGTAGCTCGCGGGTGCACCGGGCGGGGTCCTGACCCGACTCGTGCACACGCCACCTGATGACGGGGAGAGCCGGACCCTGTTGGATCGAGGGCATGAGCACCCGACGTCCGCGAACGCGTCCATGAGCCGCCCGCTGAGGGTCGGTGTCCAGCTGCCCGAGGTGGAGCGGCGGGTCGAGTGGCCCGAGCTGCTCACCATGGCGCGCACCGCCGAGGACGTGGGGCTCGACTCCCTGTGGCTCGGCGACCACCTGCTCTACGACCTGCCCGGCGGCGTGACCCGCGGCCCGTGGGAGGTCTGGACGTCGCTCGCGGCCGTCGCAGCCGTGACGTCGCGCGTCGAGCTGGGGCCCTTCGTGGCTTCCACCGCCTTCCACGCGCCGGCGATGCTCGCCAAGATGGCCGCCACCGTCGACGGGATCTCCGGCGGCCGCCTGCTCCTCGGACTCGGCGCCGGTTGGAACGAGCGCGAGTACTCCGCCTTCGGCTTCCCCTTCGACCAGCGCATCTCGCGCTTCGAGGAAGCGTTCACCGTCATCCGCACCCTCCTGCGCGAGGGCCGCATCGACCACCACGGCCGGTTCCACGACCTCACCGACTGCGTCCTCGACCCGTCGCCGACCAGGCCCGGGGGTCCGCCGCTCATGCTGGGCTCGACCGGCCCGCGCATGCTGCGCATCGCCCTGCCCCACGTCGACCTGTGGAACACGTGGTGGAGCGACTACGGCAACTCCCCCGCCGGCTTCGCCGGGCTGCGTGAGCGGGTCGAGGACGCCGCCGCCGAGGCCGGGCGCGCGCCGGGGGAGGTCGGGGCCACCGCCGCCGTCTACGTTCAGCTCGAGGGAGGGGCCGGCCGGGTCATGGGCGAGTCCGCGTATGCCGCCTCGGTCACCCCCGTGCCGGGCGACGCTGCCGCCGTCGCCGAGCACCTCCACGCCATGGCCGGGGCCGGAGCCGTCCACGTCCAGCTCGTCCTCGACCCCATCACCACCGACACCATCAAGACCGTCGGCCAGGCCCTGGCCCGCCTCGACGCCTGAGCCGCGGGCCGGCGCGTTTCACGGGCGTCACGGCGTGCGCAGGAGGACGATGCGGACCATGGACACCTCCGCGGACCTCTCCGAACGGCGCGCCGGCGTGGCCCGGCTCTTCGACCTGCTCGCCCCGCACTACGACCAGGGCGGCGTGCCGTGGTTCGGGCCGATCGCGACTCGCCTGCTCGAGCTCGTGGCGCCGGCACCCGGGGAGCGTGCCGCCGACATCGGCTGCGGGCGCGGCGCCGTGACGCTCTCCCTCGCCGAGGCGGTGGGTCACGACGGCCACGTGACCGCGGTCGACCTGTCTCCCGCCATGGTCGAGCTGCTCACCACGCGAGCGGTAGAGCTCGGGGTCGGCAACATCGAGACCCGGGTGGGCGACAGCTCCGAGGTGGGCCTCGAGTCGGGCACCTACGACCTCGTCACCGCCTCGCTCGTGCTCTTCTTCACGCCCGACCCGCTCGACGCGCTGTCGCACTGGGTGTCGCTGCTGCGGCCGGGGGGCCGGATCGGCCTCACGGCCTTCGGTGACCAGGACCCGGCGTGGACGGCCGCCGAGGAGGTCCTGCTGGCGTTCGCGCCGCCGCAGGTCCTCGACGCCCGGACGTCCGGCCGCCAGGGCTCGTTCGCCACGACCGACTCGCTGGCCCGCCTCCTCGAGGCGAGTGGCGCGACGGACGTCGACTGCCACGACGAGCCGCTCGAGGTCACCCTCCCCGATGCCGACGCCTGGCGCGCCTGGACGATGTCGCTGGGCCTGCGCCAGCTGTGGGCCTCCGTGCCGGAGGGAGCGCTGTCAGAGGTGCTCGAACGGGTGGGAACGGCCCTGGAGGCCGACCGCGGCGCGGACGGCCTGCTGCACCTGACCCAGCAGGTCCGGTACGCGACGGGCACCCGTCCGGGGTGACGGGTCCGTGAGGTCCGCGCGGCAAGCGGAAGGGCCCGCCCCGCCGATGCGGAACGGGCCCTGCGCCTGCTGCTGTGAAGCTGGTGCTGCCGAGGCAGCGTCAGGTCACTTGTTGATCTTCGTGACCTTGCCGGCGCCAACCGTGCGCCCACCCTCGCGGATGGCGAAGTTGAGGCCCTCCTCCATGGCGATCGGCTGGATGAGCTCGACCGACATGTCGGTGTTGTCGCCGGGC
>JABFXB010000439.1 GCA_013361975.1 Dermatophilaceae bacterium | reverse complement strand
CAGGACCTGCGGTCCACCGGCTACGTCGCTCGCCTCGGCGAGGGCCTCCTGGTCAGTGGTCCCGACGGGCACACCGTCGTCGGCACCGATGGGCGCGCGGGCGCCGCGATCGCGGCCTCGCAGCAGACGCCCCGCATCAGCGACGACGGCACCCACGTGCTTGCCAACGACCCCGACGGCGACCTCGTCTACGCCGACAGCACCGGTGCGCCGATCGCGACGCTCAAGGCACGGTCGAAGAACGACTCCGGCTACTACCCGGCCGGTCTGGTCGGCACCACGGCCTACGCGTCCCGTCCCGGGACCGGCCGCTCGGTCGCCTGGGACGTCGGGACCGGCGCCGTCAGGTCCCTCGAGGGTGAGCTGGGCTTCGTCAACGCGGCGTCGGGGCTCGGCCTGTCGTACGCCGGCGGCGATGCCGCAGGTGACGGCTCCCGGAGCTGCACCATCCTCCTGGAGCTCTCCTCCGGGCGTCAGCTGTGGCGGCTGTGCGGGCCGCTGCGCATGCTCGGCTTCTCGGACGACGGCCAGTACGTCCTGGCCACCGGCCACGTCGACGGCTTCCGCGACTGGTTGTTCGGGAGCCTCGTGGTGGTCCGCGCGTCCGACGGCGCCATCGTCCTGCAGGGCGGCGGGCTCCAGGCCGACGCCGAGGACGACGTCGTCGGCGCCCGGATGGGTGCCGACCACCAGCTCACCGTGCAGGTCTGGAACGGCGACCGACGCAGCCTGCAGCGGTGCGGCCTGGACGGCGCCTGCGAAGTGGTCGGTGCCGCGCGCCCGCTGCCGAACCCCGGCGTGCCCGCCGAGCCCGGCCCCTACATCCTGTCCGAGAACTGAGGCCGCGCTCAGCCGTCCTCGAGGGTGCGCTCGAAGAGGGAGTGGATCGCCTCGGGCAGGTGCGGCTCCTGGACGGTCACGTCGCACCCGGCCTCGTCGCACACGACCGAGTAGATGTACGCGTCGGGGTGGGTGCGCTCGGTCGAGGCGGCGATGCGCTGGAGCGTCGGCGCAGCCAGCAGGTGCTGCCAGTCCTTGGCGTCGCGCTCGGGCAGCTCGCCGAGCGCGACCCGGCGCTCACGCACCCGGCCAGCGAAGCCTCCGGAGCGGCGCAGCAGCACCTGCGCGTCGGCGCCGGGAGTCGTGCCGTGCCCCTCGCCCGGGGCCGGAGCGGGGGTCGAGCGGTCCGCCCCGCCGGCTCCGCCCGTGTCGGCAGGCTGGTCGCCGGCGCCCGTAGCCAGCACGCCGACCTGCTCCCAGGCCGAACGGACGGCAGCCTGCTCGGAGGATCCGTCGCCGTGGGCCCGGCCAGCGGCGGCGACCGTGAGGCCCGCGAAGGTGGCGAAGTCGCAGTCGGCCTTGATGCCGTCGCCCGACACGACGGCATACCAGATGGAACCCGCCGTCTCCCAGGCGTTGCCGCCGATGGCGAGCGCAGCGAGCACGAACGCGCGGTTGGGGATGCCGGAGTTGATGTGCACCCCGCCGTTGTCGTCGTCGGTGTCGACGAAGTGGTCCATGTGCGCCGGCTGCGGGTCCTTGCCCAGGCGCGGGTCGTCGTAGGCCGTGCCCGGGTTGCGCATGTCGCGCAGCGCCCGGCCCTTGACCGACGGCGCGAGCAGGTCGGCGCCGATGAGCCAGTCGGCCTGCTCGGCGCTCTGGTCGAGCAGGTGCTGCTTGACGAGCACGCCGAAGACGTCGGAGATCGACTCGTTGAGCGCACCCGGCTGACCCTGGTAGAGCAGTCCGGCCGTGTGCTCGGTGACGCCGTGAGCCAGCTCGTGCCCGATGACGTCGACGCTCCTGGTGAACCGCTCGAAGATGACGCCGTCACCGTCGCCGAACACCATCTGGGAGCCGTCCCAGAAGGCGTTGTCGTAGTTGCGGCCGTAGTGGACGGTCGCGAGCAGCGGCATCCCCTTGCCGTCGAGGGAGTCGCGGGCGTATGCCGCCGACCACAGCTCCCACGTGGCGCCGAGCCCGTCGTAGGCCTCGTTGACGGCCTCGTCCTTCGACGCCGGCGCGCCCTCGGCACGCACCTCGGTGCCCGGTGTCGTCTGGGTGCCCTTGGCGTCGGAGATCGTGCGGTGCGGGCCGGTGCCGTGGGCCTCGGCGCCGTCGCCGGTCTTGCGCCGGGGCGCTCGCCGACCGGTCGGCCGTGCCGTCGGCGTGCGCCGCGTCGACCGCAGGCGCTCGTCGTGCTGCAGCGCCTCGAGATCGGA
>JABFXB010000069.1 GCA_013361975.1 Dermatophilaceae bacterium | reverse complement strand
CCGACATCCTCACCGACCTCGTGGACGGCTCCGGCTAGGGTCGGGGCCATGAGTGCACCGGTGCTCCACGTCCGTGGCCACGTGCTCGTCGGGGCCGACGAGGTGGTCGACGAGGTGTGGGTCGTGGGTGGTCGGGTGACGTTCACGCCACCGACCGACCGGTCCGACGAGCAGACGCTCGAGGGCTGGGTGCTGCCGGGGCTCGTCGACGCCCACTGCCACGTCGGCCTCGGGCCGCACGGTGAGGTGCCGCGCGAGGAGGCAGAGCGGCAGGCCCTGACCGACCGCGACCACGGCACCCTGCTCATCCGCGACGCCGGGCAGCCGGGCGACACCCGGTGGGTCGACGGGCGCGAGGACCTGCCGAAGATCATCCGGGCCGGCCGGCACATCGCCCGCACCCGCCGCTACCTGCGCAACTACGCCCACGAGGTCGAGGAGGACGAGCTCGTCCGCCACGTCCGCCTCGAGGCCCACCGGGGCGACGGCTGGGTCAAGCTGGTGGGCGACTGGATCGACCGCGACGTGGGCGACCTGGCACCCAGCTGGTCGCGGCAGGCCGTCGCCGACGCCATCGCGGCCGCCCACGAGGAAGGGGTGCGGGTCACCGCCCACTGCTTCGGCGAGGAGTCGCTGCGAGACCTCGCCGCGGCCGGCATCGACTGCATCGAGCACGCGACCGGCCTGCGCGAGGACTCCATCGACACCTTCGCCGCCCAAGGCATCGCCATCGTCCCCACGCTCGTCAACATCGCTCAGTTCCCCGACCTCGCCGCCCCGGCCAGGGAGAAGTTCCCCGACTACCACCGACACATGCTCGACCTCCACGAGCGGCGCTACGCGACCATCGGGGCGGCCCACGAGGCGGGGGTGCCCATCTACGTCGGCACCGACGCCGGCGGCAGCCTGCCGCACGGTCTCGTCGCCCAGGAGATGGTCGAGCTGACGAAGGCCGGCCTCAGCAACGTCGAGGTCGTGTCCGCGGCGACGTGGGGTGCCCGCGACTGGCTGGGCCGCCCAGGCATCGCGGAGGGCCAGGACGCTGACCTCGTGGTGTACGCGTCCGACCCGCGTGCCGACGTCACCACCGTCGCCGACCCGCTCGGTGTCGTCCTGCGAGGTCGCGTTGTCCGCTGACCACGGCACGCCTGAGCCCCTCACCGCGGTGGGGGAGCGGGTCGAGGTGCGCCCGCCCACCCCGGCCGACGCGGCGGCATACGCAGACGCCGTGACGCGGTCGGAGCGCCGGCTCGCCGACTTCGCGATCCCCAACCCGCACAACCTGCCGCTGGTCATCGAGAACCAGTCGCCGACCTACCGGACGTTCATGGTCCACGCCCTCGACCCCGAGGGCTCGCACGGGCTCGTCGGGCGCATCAACATCGCCAACGTCGTCGGGGGCTCCTTCCGCAGCGCCACCATCGGCTACGACTCCTACGACCCGTATGCCGGTCGCGGCCTCTTTGCCGAGGGACTGCGGCTGACCGTCGACCTGGCGTTCGACGACGAGCCTCACGGCATGGGGCTGCACCGCATCGAGGCCAACATCCAGACGGCCAACCACCGGTCGGCCGGCCTCGTGCGGTCGCTGGGCTTCGTGCACGAGGGCTTCTCGCGCGACTTCCTGCACCTGCCGGGTCCCGACGGCCGGCGCGACTGGCGCGACCACGAGCGCTTCACGGTGCTGTCGTCCGACTGGCCGGCCGTGCCCTACCGCGCCCAGGGCCACCGGCGCATCGCGTGCGTCGTCAGCGGTGCGTCCGGCTACGACGCCGCGTCGCGTGGCACGAGCGTCGGTGCAGCCGTCGCGGCCGAGCTCGGCATCCCGCTCTTCTCGTCGGCCACGGTGGAGAGCCCAGCCGCTCTCTTCGAGCTGCTCCGTTCCTCGCCCATCGGCGGTGTGGTCGAGGTCAGGGCAAGCGCTCCCGAGCTCCGGATGGGCCTCGCGAGAGCCGGATTCGACCCGTCCGCGGTGCCGCACCTCGATGCGGCGTTCGACCTGCCCAGGAGCGAGGTCGTGCGGCACGCGCTCGCGGTGCGGGCGGCGTACGCCTGAGCGCCCGGCCTCGGGTGCGGCGGGCGCCGGGTCCGGACCACCCCCTCACGTCTGGCAGAATGGAGGGCTGTACCCGTCCGGCCCCTCTCGGCTGGACCGGACGCCTACACACCGAGCGTCGGCACCCCGGCTGATCCCAGCCGGTCTCGCCGCGCTCACTACTGGTTG
>JABFXB010000342.1 GCA_013361975.1 Dermatophilaceae bacterium | reverse complement strand
CGCGACCTCGCTCGTGCTCGCCGAGGCGATCAAGAAGCTCGGTGACGTCGACCTCGTCATCACCGGCATGGCCAGCACCGACGGCACCATGGGTGTCGTCCCCACGATGGTCGCCGAGCGCCTGGGCCTGCCGGCCGTCACCTTCGCGTCCGAGCTGACCGTCGATGGCGGCAGCGCGACCATCCGTCGCGACGGCGACGCCTCGACCCAGACGATCACGGCCAGTCTCCCCGCGCTGGTGTCGGTGACCGACCAGATCAACGAGCCGCGCTACCCCTCGTTCAAGGGGATCATGGCGGCCAAGAAGAAGCCGGTCGAGACGTGGGCGCTGGCCGACCTCGGCGTCGACGCCGCCCAGGTCGGCCTCGACGCCGCGTGGACGAAGGTGTCGTCGTTCGACGCCCGCCCGCCGCGCAGCCAGGGCGAGATCGTCACCGACGAGGGTGACGGCGGCAGCAAGCTCGCCGCGTTCCTGTCCGAGCGCAAGTTCGTCTGACCTCTCCCGCGTCCGAACTCGTCCCGAACTTCCCAGCCAGCAAAGGAGATCCACCATGGCTGAAGTACTCGTGCTCGTCGACCACGTCGACGGCAAGGTTCGCAAGACCACCGCCGAGCTGCTGACGATCGCCCGCCGTCTGGGTGAGCCCTCCGCCGTCTTCGTCGGTTCCGGCTTCGATGCCGCCAAGGAGTCCCTCGCCCGCTTCGGCGCCGAGAAGGTCTACCGCGTGGAGTCACCCGAGGTGCTCGAGCACCTCGTGGTCCCGCAGGCCGAGCTGCTCGCCCAGCTCGTCGCCGAGAAGTCCCCGGCTGCCGTGCTCGTGCCGGCGTCCCCGGAGGGCAAGGAGATCGCCGCCCGCCTCGCCGTCAAGGCCGAGTCCGGTCTGATCACCGACGCGGTCGACGTGCAGGCCGCCGACGGCGGAGTCGCGACGACGCAGTCGGTCTTCGCCGGCTCGTACACGGTCGCGGCCACGGTCACGAAGGGCACGCCCATCGTCGCCGTGAAGCCGAACTCGGCCACCCCCGAGGAGGCTTCGGGGGCCGCCGCCGACGAGGTCGTCGACTTCACCCCGTCCGACGCCGCCAAGGGCGCGCGCATCACGGAGTCGAAGCCGAAGCAGGCCACCGGGCGCCCCGAGCTCACCGAGGCGGCGATCGTCGTCTCCGGCGGCCGTGGCACCGGTGGTGACTTCTCCAAGGTGGAGGACTTCGCCGACAGCCTCGGCGCGGCCGTGGGCGCGAGCCGTGCGGCCGTCGACGCCGGCTGGTACCCGCACACCAGCCAGGTCGGCCAGACCGGCAAGCAGGTCAGCCCTCAGCTCTACGTCGCGTGCGGCATCTCGGGCGCCATCCAGCACCGGGCCGGCATGCAGACCTCGAAGACGATCGTCGCGGTCAACAAGGACAACGAGGCCCCGATCTTCGAGCTCGTCGACTTCGGTGTCGTGGGCGACCTCTTCAGCGTGCTGCCGCAGGCCACCGAGGCGATCAAGGCCGCCAAGGACTGACCGTCAGCCGGCAAGGTGCCCACTCGACCAGAACACCTGGGCGAGTGGGCACTTCGCTGTGGTCAGGCCGCTTCGGAGTCGACGTCGAGGGGCGACAGCCGCGCCCAGCTCTCGAGTCGCTCGCGGTTGAGCACGTAGGCCGCCCTGCCGCTGCCGAGCGTCCACCAGGCACCCCGTAGGGCCTCCGACGGCAGGCGCACCCGCCGCCCCTCGCCGTGGCTCCACTCGAGCCGGCCGCCCGACGAGACGCGCCGGACGGCAGAACGCTGGACGGAGGTCGTGGCGAGCGTGTTGTGCACGCGCAGGCTGTCGGTCCCCAGGTCGATGCGGGCCGACCAGGCGCGCCAGGCCAGCACGAGCGCGAGGCCCAGGCAGACGGCATACACGACCGTGGCGGGCAGGCCCGGCAGCAGGCGCAGCACCAGACGACCGACGAAGTAGCCGATGACCGGGCAGGCGAGCGCCGACAGGGCGCGGTGCAGGGCGGGGCCACGTAGCCGGTTGCCACCGGTCGCCAGGTGCGCGTCGCCCATGGGGCCGATCATAGGTCGATCGGCCCCATGGGCGCGGGAGCGCCAGTTTTCCGGCCCCGGTCAGGCGGCACCGGGGCGAGCGGTCAACGGACGGCTGTGGCCGCGGCCACGACGTCGACGAGGCCGTGGCCCTTGTCGAACGACGTGGTGCCGTTGCCGGCGGGGTCGTTCACGTACGCGGAGCCG
>JABFXB010000123.1 GCA_013361975.1 Dermatophilaceae bacterium | reverse complement strand
GTCCAGGCTTAGCGCTCTCGGCTTTGTTCGTCGGGCGCGCGGGCACCCTCGCGGCGTGGAGCGTCGGCGGCCGTATGCCGGCACCTTTCCTTCCAGCGCCCTCTGGCCGCCGCCGATGCCGCTCGGGCCGCCAGGCGCCCTCCTCAGCGTGCCGATGGACCGCCACGAGGCGGCATACGGCAGCGGGGCCGCGCATGACGAGCCGCGTGGTGGCGGTCCGTCGACACCCGGGTCAGGCGCAGTTGGCGAGGCCGCGGCGCAGCTTGAGGTCGACGACACGGGTGGTCGCGGCCTCGACCTGCTTGGCGAAGGCGGGGTCGGCGGCCATCTTGGTCGTGATCGCCTCGTGCAGCGCCGGGATCGTCGACGGGAGCGCGGTCAGGGTGATGTCGCCACCGGCCTGGATGAAGCGGGTCGCACGCTGGGCCACGGGCACCGCAGCGAGCGCCTTGGCCGCGCCGACGTCGTCGGTGATGACGACGCCGTCGTAGGAGAGCCGGCCGCGCAGCAGGTCGGTGACGATGGCCTTGGAGAACGTCGCGTTGGTGCCGGGGTCGATGCGGCTGTAGATGGCCGATCCGACCATGACCAGCTCGACGCCGTCCTGGATGCCGGTGCGGAACGGCTCGAGGAACGCGTCGTCCACCGTGGTCGTGCGATCGGTGATGCCGTCGGCGGTGAAGTCGGTGTTGCCGGTGATGCGGCCGATGCCGGGGAAGTGCTTGACCGTCGAGGCGACGCCACCGGCGCGCATGCCCGCGATGAAGGCCCCGACCATGCGCGAGACCCGGTCGGGGTCGCTCGAGAACTGCCGGTCGTGCGCGCCGATGGGGCCGTTCGCGCTGCCGATGGACGTCGGCACGGTGTCGGCGACGGGCGCGAGGTTGACGTTGATGCCGGCCGTGCGCAGCTGGTCGGCCCAGCGGGTGGCGTCGGCGGTCAGCTCGCCCGGCGAACCCTGGTCCTGGACGCGGGCCGACGGCATACGCGTGAAGCCGTCACCGCGCAGCTGCTGGACCTGACCACCCTCCTGGTCGGCCGCGAGCAGGAGGCCGAGGCCGGCGGTCGCCCGGTCGGAGGCGAGGCCGGCGAGGTGGCGTGTCGTCGCGCGCACGCGGTCGGCGCCGTTGAACCAGCCGCCGAGCAGGATCACGCCGCCGAGGTGGCGCTGGGTGACCAGCGTGTCGAGGCTCGTGCGGCGTGCCCCGGCGTCGAGGCCGACCATGAGCAGCTGCCCCGCGCGCTCACTGGCGTCCATGCGGGCCACGATGCGGGCGGCGCAGGAGGTGGAGCCGCCCTGGGCCCGGGTGGGGGTCGCCGTCGGAGTCGGTGTCCGGGCGGCGGGGGTCGTCGCGCTCGAGGTCGTCGACGGCATCGCGGCGGTCGGGCTGCTGGACGGGGCGGCGGTCGAGCCGCCCGAGGTGCTGGTCGACGAGGTGCTGGTCGACGAGCTGCTGGAGGTGGGCGCGGACGAGCAGGCGACGACCGCCGACACCACGACGGCGACGGACCACACCACAGCGAGCATTCGGACGGTCGTCGGCAGGCGGCGTCGGTTGGAGCTCGGGGGCATCATCCGAGCCTATCCCTCGGCCTGTCCCCCCGCGTCGCCCTTGGTGCGGCAGCGATGGCAGTGCCCGCTCGCCGTGGCTCGGCGACGGCCCCTCGCCCCACCCGGTACGTTGCCGCTGTGACGACCGAACCCACTCCTGTCGTGCTCGACGTCGACACCGGCGTCGACGATGCCTGCGCGCTGCTGCTCGCCGCGCTGCACCCGGCTCTCGACCTGCGGGCCGTGACGTGCGTCGGCGGCAACGCCCCTGTCGACGACGTCGTGCGCAACACGCTCACGGTGCTCGAGACCGCCGGGCGCGCCGACGTGCCCGTCGCCCGCGGCGCCGAGCGGCCGCTGCTCGAGCCACCCCTGCACGCGCGCCACGTCCACGGCGAGGACGGCATGGGCGACCTCGGCTGGCAGGCCCCCTCGCTCGTGCCCGACGGGCGCCACGCGATCGAGCTCCTGCGGGACGTGTGCCGCGAGGCCGCCATCGCCGGACGCCCGGTCACCCTCGTGCCCCTCGCGCCGCTGACGAACATCGCCCTGCTGCTGCGCACCTATCCCGACGTGGCCTCCGGCATCTCCGAGATCGTCTTCATGGGCGGTGCGGCGCATGTCGGCAACGCAACGGCCTCGGCCGAGTTCAACGTCTTCCACGACCCGGAGGCCGCGGCCATCACCCTCGACGCGGCTGCCGACCTCGGGATCCGCGTCACGATGTACGGGCTCGACGTCTTCTACGAGCCGGTGGTCGACCGTGGGGCTGCGGCCGAGCTCGTCGCCGTCGGCGGTCGTGGCCCGGCCGAGCTCGGCGGGCGACTGATGGACTTCCAGCGCGAGCGGCTCGGTGGCGACGGCGCGACGATCGGGGACGCCGGTGCCGTCTGCGCCGTCATCGACCGCGACGCGCTGCGCACCCAGGTGCTGCCCATTCGTGTCGAGCTCGCCGGCCACTGGTCGCGCGGCCGCACGATCGTCGACCGTCGCGACTGGAGCGGGGCGATCCAGCACGACCCGCACGGGGAGGCGCCGGTGCGCGTCGACGTGGCGCTCGGCGTCGACGGCGATCGCTACGCGAGACTGTGGGCCGACACCCTGCTCGGTCGGGTGGGTGCCCGAGTGGGGGAGCGCTGATGGGTCGCGTCGTGGTGCTCGGCTCGCTCAACGTCGACATCGTCACCCGGGTCGAGCGGCACCCCCTGCCCGGCGAGACCCTCCTCGGTGAGGCGGGCGGACGCTTCGCCGGTGGCAAGGGCGGCAACCAGGCCGCCGGCGCGGCGCGGCACGGCGCCGACGTGGGGATGCTGGCGCGGGTGGGCGCCGACGACGCCGGGTCCGCCTACCGCGAGCGGCTCAGGGCGCTGGGCGTCGACGTCGCGACGGTGGCCACGAGCGCCGACGCGCCCACCGGGACCGCCCTCATCACGGTCGACGCGGCCGGTGAGAACACGATCATCGTCGTCGCCGGCGCCAACGCCGAGCCCGACCGGGCCCTTGTCACCGAGGCCGGCCGTCTCGAGCGGGGCGACGTGCTGCTCTGCTCGCTCGAGGTCGACCTCGGCGTCGTCGCCGAGGCCGCTCGCGCCGCGCACGCCGCGGGCGCCCGGGTGGTGGTCAACCTCGCGCCGTATGCCGCCCTTCCGCCCGACGTGATCGCGCTCGCCGACCCGGTGGTCGTCAACGAGTCCGAGATGCGCGAGCTCGCCGACTCGGACCTGTTGCCCCAGTCGCTGCTGGTGACCTTCGGGGCCGCGGGAGCCAGGTGGGGAACGGACGGCGTCGACGGCATACCGGTCGGGGCTGACGACGTCGTCGACACGGTGGGTGCGGGCGACGCGTTCTGCGGGGCGCTCGCCGCGGCGCTCGCGGCCGGCGCCGACAACGCGACGGCGCTCGAGGCGGCGAACCGCGCCGGTGCCGACGCCGTGCGCTGGGCCGGCGCCCAGCCCGACGCCGCCCTCTGACCGACGCAGAGCCATGCGTACCCCGACGGTTATGTAACCGTCGGGTTCGGAGATGCCCGACTGGGAGACCACCTGGACCGCACTGCGTGCGATGTACGCCGTCGCGGCCTCCTGACGGGTGGGGACTGGTCGCCGGTGTTGAGTGTGCTCGTGAGCGCAAGGTCTCCGTGTAGGGGGCGGACCGCTCACCAAAAGGCTGCTCCGCTCCCCAGCGAACCGAGCGCACACTGCCGGGGCGGAAGTCAGGCGGGCGTGACGACGACTGCCACCTGGGCGCCGCCGACGCGGGTCAGCACGAGGATCGCCTCCGACCCGCCCTTGCCCCGGCCGGTCATCTTCAGCTGCCGGCGCAGCAGGTCCGCGTCGAGGGTGACGCCGCGCTTCTTGATCGTCACGCGGTCGTGGCCCCGGTCGCGCAGCCACCGGGCGAGCCGCTTCGTCGACAGCGGCATCGCCTCGACGACCCGCAACCGGCGCGCCCAGGGCAGGTCGCGCGCGAGGCCGCTCGTCACGTAGCCCACCCCGCCGGCGAGCTCGGTCCCGTCGACCGCCGACACGAGGGCCCCGGTGAGGCCGGCCCGGATCACCGCGCGGTCGGGCTCGTACAGCCACTCGCCCATCTCGGCGACCGAGCCGAGGACGGGGTGCTGTGCGCCGTCGACCGCGTCCTGCTCGGTGACGACGGACGTCGAGGTGTCGGTGCACACGGCCGCGGTGCGTCCGGCTGTCGACACGAGGGGGCCCCACCAGACCGCGCACTCGAGCACCTCGCCGTGCCAGGAGGTCCACTGAGCCTCGGCACCCCGCGGCACCGACCCGTGCGGGAAGGCGGGGGAGAGCTTGGCCCCCGTCGCGGGGACGGCGTCGGCGAAGGCGAGCACCTGCGACCACGACGGCGAGATGGCGTCGAGCGAGAAGACCCGCTTGGTGCGCCCTTGGACGTCGGCCACCCCGCGCACCCGGCGGGCCGGGTCGAGCCACAGGCCGACGTGACGGCGGGCGTCACCCGGCGGGAGGCGTACGTCCTCGGCGAGCCCGTGGGTCGCCCGGGCCGACGGCCAGTGCCGCAGGTTCACCGCGGCGACGCGGGCCGTGGCGGCATCGGCGTCGACGGCGTGGACCGTGAGGTCGAGGCCGGCGAACGCCATCGCGTCGGCGCCGAGCCCGCACCCGAGGTCGTGGACCTCGCGGACCCCGGCGGCGGCATACCGGTGGGCGTGCCGGGCGGCGACGGCGAGGCGGGTCGCCTGCTCGAGCCCGTCGGCGGTGAAGAGCATGCCGGCCGCGAACTCGCCGAACTTCTCGATGCCACGGGCCCGCAGTCGCGACTGGGTCATCGCCGCGGCGACCAGGTCGGGCGCGAAGCCGGCCTCGCGGAGGCGCTCTTGCAGGTGCAGCGAGCCGGCCTCGTCGTACGGTGGCAGGGACTGGAGCAGCGCCCAGCCCTCACCCGCTGCGAGGCGGTCGACCATGGCGGCGTCCATGCGCACATCCTGCCAGCGGCGGTGCTGCCGTCGACACGCCACGACGCGCGACGGATTCTGGCACTCGACTTGACCGAGTGCTAACCCGAACCTAGATTTCTTCCTGTTGGCACTCTCCACCCGGAAGTGCCAGCGTCCTCCTCGAGGACGGTCGACCCCCGCGACGGCGGCCAGTCTCGAGAGCCCACAGTCCGCAATCCAGTTTTCGACTGTCCCGAAGGGAAGGTCACCACCGTGTCGGTTTCCATCACGCCGCTCGAAGACCGCATCGTCGTCAAGTCCCTCGAGGCCGAGCAGACCACCGCTTCCGGCCTCGTCATCCCGGACACCGCCAAGGAGAAGCCGCAGGAGGGCGAGGTCCTCGCCGTCGGCCCCGGCCGCTTCAACGACAACGGCACCGAGCGCGTGCCGCTCGACGTCAAGGTCGGCGACAAGGTCATCTTCAGCAAGTACGGCGGCACCGAGGTCAAGTACGGCGGCGAGGAGTACCTCATCCTCTCCGCGCGCGACGTCCTCGCGATCGTCGGCTGACCCGACGCCGTATGCCGTGAACGCACCCCGGTGAGCCCCATCGGGGTCTCCCCGGGGTGCGTCTCGTTCGGCACCCTCGCCTGACCGGGCACGATCGCAACCGCCCGGAATCCCAAGAACCGCAAAGCAACCCGAGCCAAAGGAACACCATGGCCAAGCAGCTGGAGTTCGACGACTCCGCCCGCAAGTCGCTCGAGCGCGGCGTCGACGCGCTCGCCAACGCCGTCAAGGTGACGCTCGGCCCCAAGGGCCGCAACGTCGTCATCGACAAGAAGTGGGGCGCCCCCACCATCACGAACGACGGCGTCACCATCGCCCGCGAGATCGAGCTCGAGGACGCCTACGAGAACCTCGGCGCCCAGCTCGCCAAGGAGGTCGCGACCAAGACGAACGACGTCGCCGGTGACGGCACGACGACCGCGACCGTCCTCGCCCAGGCCATGGTCAAGGAGGGCCTGCGCAACGTCGCCGCCGGTGCCGCCCCGGCCGCGCTGAAGCGCGGCATGGACAAGGCCGTCACCGCGGTCAACGACCGCCTCCTCGAGAACGCCCGCGAGGTCGAGGGCAAGGACGAGATCGCCTCCGTCGCCACGCTCTCCGCCCAGGACGCCACCCTCGGTGGCCTCATCGGCGAGGCGTTCGACAAGGTCGGCAAGGACGGCGTCATCACCGTCGAGGAGTCCTCGACGACCGCCACCGAGCTCGAGTTCACCGAGGGCATGCAGTTCGACAAGGGCTACCTCTCGGCGTACTTCGTCACCGACACCGAGCGCATGGAGACCGTCCTCGAGGACGCCTACGTGCTCATCAACCAGGGCAAGATCTCCTCGGTCGCCGAGGTGCTCCCGGTCCTCGAGAAGGTCGTGCAGTCGGGCAAGCCGCTGCTCATCATCGCCGAGGACGTCGACGGCGAGGCCCTCTCGACGCTCGTCGTGAACAAGATCCGCGGCACGTTCAACGTCGCCGCCGTCAAGGCCCCCGGCTTCGGCGACCGCCGCAAGGCCATGCTCCAGGACATCGCGATCCTCACCGGTGGCCAGGTCATCGCCGAGGAGGTCGGCCTCAAGCTCGACCAGGCCGACCTGTCGGTGCTCGGCCAGGCCCGTCGTGTCGTCCTCACCAAGGACAACACGACCATCATCGACGGGTCCGGTGAGGTCGCCGACGTCAACGCGCGAGTCCACCAGATCAAGGCCGAGATCGAGCGCACCGACTCCGACTGGGACAAGGAGAAGCTCCAGGAGCGTCTCGCCAAGCTCGCCGGCGGCGTCTGCGTCATCAAGGTCGGCGCGCACACCGAGGTCGAGCTCAAGGAGAAGAAGCACCGCATCGAGGACGCCATCTCCGCGACGCGCGCCGCGATCGAGGAGGGCATCGTCGCCGGTGGCGGCACCGCCCTCATCCACGCGGCGACGGCCATCGACGCTCTCGAGCTCTCGGGCGACGAGGCCACCGGCGCGACGATCGTGCGCAAGGCCGTCTCCGAGCCGCTGCGCTGGATCGCCGAGAACGCGGGCCTGCAGGGCTACGTCGTCACCTCGAAGGTGGCCGAGCTCGAGCTCGGCCAGGGCCTCAACGCGGCCACCGGCGAGTACGGCGACCTCATCGCGGCCGGCGTCATCGACCCGGTCAAGGTGACCCGCTCCGCGCTGCGCAACGCCGAGTCCATCGCGTCGATGATCCTCACGACCGACACGCTCGTCGTCGACAAGCCCGAGGACGAGCCCGAGGCCGGCGGCCACGGGCACGGTCACGGCCACTGATCCGCGAGCCTGACGCGTACGTCTGTCGCGTACTTCTGACGCACAGCGAGGGCCGCTCCCCGACGGGGAGCGGCCCTCGTGTCGTCCGTGGCCTCCGGTGACCGGCCGGCGGGCCGGTCAGGAGGCCACCTGGATGCCGTCGTAGAGCAGCTCGCGCTCGGACTCGGTGAGCCCGCCCCACACGCCGTAGGGCTCGCGCACCTCCAAGGCGTGCGACCGGCACGCTGCCACGACGGGGCAGGCCGCGCAGACGGCCTTGGCCTGCGCGTCGCGGTTGCGGCGGCGCGGCCCGCGCTCGCCCTCGGGGTGGAAGAAGACCTCGGGGCTGGTGCCTCGGCAGGCGCCTTCCAGCTGCCAGTCCCAGAGGTCGGCGACTGGTCCGGGCAGGCGGGTGATCTCGGCCATGAACTCGTCTTTCGGGTCGGGCGGGAGAGCCGCCAGGTCGAACCGGTCCGCTCGGTGCAGGTGGGGGCGCGAACCGCGAAATCGACGCTAACCGGGCACGTGATCACGGATAAAGGTTGGAATCTTAAGGACTTGTTCAAGAAATGCCATTCGGATGGCATGCTCGTCGGAGACGTGCTGGGGGACCTCCCCAGGGTCGTCGGGGAGCGCACGTCCCGCTAGCATGGGCGCGCTCCCGGCAGGCCGACGAGCAGCGCATCGTGGCGCTGGAACTACGAGACGACAGTTCGGGGGACGACGACTCACATGGGTCACGGATGGTCGAGGCGCGCCCCCGTAACGCCGGGCGGCGCGCCAGCGATGGAGCGGATGGACGCTCCATCGCTTCGTGAGCTGGCTGCCGACGCCGTGCGCGACCCGCATGCGCGGGACCTGCTGCTGGCCCGCGTCAGGGACATGGCCCTGCGGTACTCCCGCGTCCGCCTCGGTCGTTTCGGCGCCGAGGACATTGCCCAGGACGTCGCTCAGGAGGTGTGCATGGCCGTTGTGACGGCTCTGCCGACCTACGAGGAGCGCGGGCTGCCCTTCGAGGCGTTCGTCTACACGATCACCTCCCGCAAGCTCGCCGACGCGCAGCGCGCCGCCATGCGGGGACCGGCGCCGGTCGCCGAGATCCCTGACGGCCCGGCCGACGGTCCCTCACCCGAGTCGGTGGCCATCATGCGCGACGACGCCGCCACGGCGATGACCCTCATGCGCCAGCTGCCCCCGCAGCAGCGCGAGATCCTGACGCTGCGCGTCGCGGTCGGGATGTCGACCGAGGAGACCGCGGCGGCGCTGGGGATGTCGACCGGCGCGGTCCGCGTGGCCCAGCACCGGGCACTCGCCAAGCTGCGCGGCCTGATCGCCGATGCCGAGGCGGGTGACGTCGCGTGACCGACCTCTGGCCCCTCGGGAGCGCGGGTGACTGGCTCGCCGACGACCTGCTCCTCGACCGCATCGCGGGCCGCGCGGATGCTGGCAGCGAGCCCGTGGCAGGGCTCCTCGCCGCGTTGGCGGCCCACGCCGACAGCCCGCTGCCCGCACGCACCGCGCGTCGTCGCATCGCCAAGAAGCATCGCTACCTCGGCGCCTTCGCCGCGCTCGCCGTCGCGGCCAGCGGCGCCGGCGTGGCGGCGGCCGTGACCCTTCCGGATGGCGGTCCGCTGCTGGCGAACCGGGCCCGCATCGAGCAGCACATGGAGCAGAACGCCCGCAGCGGCGCCCCCAGCGCGCTGCTGTCGCGTCTCGGGCTCCCGGCCACCGACGGCACCACCGCCGCTCGTGGCCTGGTGCTGGCCCGCGGCGCCGACGGCACGTTCGTGCTGCTGCCGGCGGCAGTCGCCGCGCCACGGGCCGGTACGCCGGCTGCGGGGCAGGTTCCCAGCGGTGCCCTGGCGGCCGGCGCGAGCACAGGCGTGGGTGCCGGCGGCGCACTCGGCAGTGGCTTCGGGCTGGGCGGCGGCCGTGCTGCCGAGTCGTCCGCCCCGGCGGCCGGCAAGGGCAAGGCCCCGAAGGACAAGCCCGCGAAGCCGGCCGGGCCCCGTCCCGGCACGGCGGCCGGCGCCGGCAACGCCGACGCGGGCAACGCCTCGGGCACCGCAGCGGGCAACGCAGCGGGCAACGGCCAGGGAGTGAACGACCAGGGAGGCGACACCGCGGGTCAGGCGGGCAGCGACCCGATCTGGGTCGTCGCGCCCTCCACCGGAACCACGGGGACGACCGGCTCGACCCCCACCGACCCGACGGTCGCCCCCGACACCACGGTTGCAGGGCCCGCCCCCGTCGGCGGCCGGCTGGCGGACCCGACCAACCAGCAGGCGCTGGTGGGCGCGCCGACCAGCCCGCAGACCAACC
>JABFXB010000060.1 GCA_013361975.1 Dermatophilaceae bacterium | reverse complement strand
CTCGCGCGGCCGCACGATCCGCCAGTTCGTCTCCGGCGTGCTGCTCGTGCCGTCGGTCGTCTCGCTCATCTGGTTCGCCATCTTCGGCGGCGCCGGCATCGACCAGCAGCAGAACGGCCAGGACATCGCCGGCCAGTCGACGCCCGAGGGCTCGCTCTTCGCGATGCTCGGCAACCTGCCGTGGCCGACGGTCACCGCTGTGATCGTCATGGTGCTCGTCGCGATCTTCTTCGTGTCGGGGGCCGACGCCGCCTCGATCGTCATGGGCACGCTCTCGGAGAAGGGCACCCTCGAGCCGTCGAAGAAGACCGTCATCTTCTGGGGCGCCGCCACCGGCGCGGTCGCCGCGATCATGCTGCTCATCGGCGGTGAGGACGCGCTGTCGGGCCTGCAGAACGTCACGATCGTGGCCGCGCTGCCGTTCCTCGTGATCATGGTCGGGCTTGCAGTCGCGCTCGTGAAGGACCTTGCACGAGACCCGCAGGTCGTCCGCCGGCAGTATGCCGTCGCGGCCGTCGAGCACGCCGTCGTCGCGGGCGTCAGCGAGCACGGCGACGACTTCTCGCTCACGGTCCAGGAGACCGCGCCGGGCGAGGGCGTCGGCGAGCTCGTCCAGACCGAGCCGGTCGAGCAGCTGGAGCCCGTCCCGCCCGTCGCGGCGAGAGGGAACGACGAGGTCGGCGAGCACACCGAGAAGGTCGGCGCCTCGATGCGCCTCTGATGCCTCGCCCTCCCCAGGTCGTGCGCCCGGTCGGGCCCGCAAAGTCCGCCGTGGCGGAGTTGGTGGGCTGTTCGGACCGGTTTCGGCCGCGGAAGGTCCGCCGTGGCGGAGTTGGTGGGTGTTCGGACCGGGTTCGGCCGCGGAAGGTCCGCCGTGGCGGAGTTGGTGGGGTGTTCGGACCGGTTTCGGCCGCGGAAGGTCCGCCGTGGCGGAGTTGGTGAGGCTGGCGGGGGTGGGCGTTCCCGTGTCGTCAGCCGCCCGATCGGATGATGCGTCGTTCGATCGCGGCGGCGACGGCGCCGGCGCGGGTGTCGACGCCGAGCTTGGTGTAGATGTGCGACAGGTGCGACTTCACCGTCGCCTCCGACACCAGCAGCTCGCGCGCCATCTCGCGGTTGCCGAGTCCTCGCGACAGCAGCTCGAGCACCTCGACCTCGCGCTCGGTGACGACCGGCCCGGGTGAGGCCGTGCGCCGCACGAGCCGCGCGGCCACGGAGGGGGCCAGCACCGTCTCGCCGCGGGCCGTCGCGCGGATGCCGGCGAAGAGCTGGTCAGGTGGCGCGTCCTTGAGCAGGTAGCCCACCGCCCCGGCGTCGAGCGCCCGCAGGATGTCGGCCTCGGTGTCGTAGGTCGTCAGCACGAGCACGTTGGGCGGTCGGGGCAGCCCGCGCAGACGGGCCGTCACCTCGACGCCGCCCGGACCGCCGCCGAGGTTGAGGTCCATGAGCACCACGTCGGGACCCTCGGCCGTCACCACCTGCTCGGCGCTCGCGAGGTCGCTGGCCTCGCCGACGACCTCGATGCCGTCCTGGCCGTCGACGAGGGCACGCAGCCCGGCGCGCACCACGGGGTGGTCGTCGACGAGGACCACCCGAACGGACGGTTCAGCCACGCCCGGCCCCCCGCCCGTCGAGCGGGAAGCGCACCGACACCGTCGTGCCCTCGCCGGGTGCGCTCTCGACCTCGGCCCGGCCGCCGAGGTCGGCAGCCCGATGGTGTATGCCGTCCAGCCCCCTCCCGCGGTCGGCTCGCTCGCCCGTCGCCCCCGGTCGGACGCGCAGGGTCGGGTCGAAGCCGTGGCCGTCGTCGCGCACGTCGAGCAGCACCTCGTCGGAGAGGTAGGTCAGGCTGACGACGGCCCGGTGCGCGCCCGAGTGCTCGACGACGTTGGCCAGGGCGCCGCGGGTGGAGCGCACGAGGGCGCTCGCGATGGCGGCCGGGACACCGATCGGGTCGCCGTGCACGCGCACCTGCACCTCGACGCCGTGAGCCCCGGTGGCCGCGACACGTCGGAGCGCGGCGGGCAAGGCCTCACCCGTCTCGTCGTCCTCGAGGTCGGCCGGGGCGAGGTCGCGCACGATCTGGCGCACCTCGTCGAGCCCTTCGCGGGCCGCGCTGCCGGCGGCGGCCACGTGCTCGCGGGCCGTCGTCGGGCGGCGGTCCCAGTCCTGCTCGGCCGCACCCAGCAGCAGGGTGATGCTCGACAGGCCCTGGCCGACCGAGTCGTGGATCTCCCGCGACAGGCG
>JABFXB010000082.1 GCA_013361975.1 Dermatophilaceae bacterium | reverse complement strand
GCCGCGCAGCGGTCCATCGACGCGATGCCCTACTACGGTGCGCGTTACGGTGCCCGCGGGTCGCGGTTCGCCACCACCGACTCGGCGTGGCTCGTGTCCCTCGCCTGGCTCGACGAGGCCGGCGCAGTCCGTCAGGTGCAGTGGCTGGCGCGGGTGCTCGCCGCGCGTGGCATGCCGTCGTGGCTCCTCGAGATCCACCTCGACGAGCTGGTCGGCGAAGTGCGGTCGGTGGCCGACCCGGGCACGGTCGGCGCCCTGCCGGCCGCTGCCGCCGCCCTCGCCTCTGCTCGGCGCAGGCACGTCGACGACGAGCTCCTGGAGGCCGCCGACGCGTGGGCCCTCGAAGCCGTCGAAGCCGTCGAAGGCGCCGTCGACGCCCTGCCCGTGCCGCGCGCCGGCGCCCTCATGGCGGCTGCCGTCGCCGACGCCAGGTCGGGAGTGACCCGCGACGACACCGCCCTGCTCGACTGGCTCACCGACGGCGAACGGGTGCCGGACCCCGTGGCGACGGCCCTGCTCGAGGTGCACCGCCGCATCATCGACGAGGCTCGCTGACCGGCCTGCCCACGCCGTCCGGCCCGTCAGGCGGTCGGGGCCGCCGGTCGGTCGGTCGTGCGGCCCGCGCCGCCGTCACCGAGGAGGTATGCCCACCGCGGGTTCCGCGGCCGGGCGACCCTCCGCTCGTGCTGCGACGACCGCGAGGTCACGTTCGGCGTACTGACGGTGCAGCCACTCCTCGCTGAGGATCGTGCGCAGGACGCGGCGGACGGCATACGGCTCGGGCTCGGGATAGCCGGGCTCGGTGACGGGTTCCGTTGTGCCGGCGAGCTGCTCGTCGGTCAGGCCGTCGACGACCCGGCGCACCGTCGCCATCCGGTCGGCGCGCAGCGCCAGCACCTCCTCGAGGGTCGGGCGCACGTCGCGGTCACGCGGTACGGGCGGGCTGTCGGGCATGTCGTCGTGCGGCAGGTCGAGCGCGTCCCACGGCTCGGGGTCTCCGAGGAGGGCGCGGCGCACCCAGGCGTCGGTGGCGAAGACGAGGTGGCGCAGCGTCTCGATGAACGACCACTCGCCGTCGACGCTTTCGTGCAGCTGGTCGGGGGTGAAGGCGCGCGCGTGCTCGACCGTCTCGCCCCAGAGCCGTTCGAGCGCGTCCCACGCCTCGCGGAAGCCCTGCGCGTCGGTCGGGCGCATCTTGGGTCGGTCGGGCTGCAGCCGGTCGAGCTCTGCCTCGATGTAGGGCACCACGTCGATGCCGTTGATGCGGACGTTGCCGATCTCCGCGGTGATGTCGACGTCCTCGAGCCAGACGTCCCGGGCGCGCAGCCCGCGCAGGTCGGCCTGCCGAAGCGTGGCGCCCCTGAGCACCACGTCGTGGAAGCGGGCGCCATCGAGGTAGACGTCCTCGAAGCTGGCATCGGTGAGCCGGACCCTCTCGAACCGGGTGCCGGTGAGGTCCTCGTACGTCTCGTCGGTCATGTCGGGCAGCGTAGGCCGGGTTCCGGACGAACGGGGCCCGCAAGGACTCGTCTCGCCCGAACCCGTGCGTCATCGGCCGGCCGTGGCCGACACCTGGGCCGGCGCGACGGGCTGCTCCTGCCGTCCGAGGATGTCGGCGACGCGCTGGCCGCGATCGAGCCGAGACCACCGGAGTGGTTTGCGTGGTTGGCCTGTCCTGCGTGCGAGGTGTCGCTCATCATCGGTTCCTCTGTCGGGAGACGTTCCGGACATACCCCTCAGGGGTATGCGCGTGGGGGCGTCAACCGGCTCACCCGGCCGGCCATTCCCGCCTTCCGGACCGGCTTCTCCGCGACGCCCGGCCCCTGCTCGTGACGTAGCCCTACTCACGCAACAGCCGCACGGACGGGGCCCGGAGGCACGCCGCGCGTAGGCCGCCGGCGGAGCGTGTCACATTCCTCGGGCGTGATCCGTCATCAGACCAGAAGCCATCCCCGACGAAGGAACCGACATGAAGACCATGACCTGCCGATCGCTCGGCGGACCCTGCGACCTCGAGCACCACGGCGAGAACGCCGACGAGGTCATCAAGGCCCAGGACCGCCACCTCAAGGACGCCGAGAAGGCGGGCGACGCCACGCACCAGCAGGCCCGCGACGCCATGAAGGGCCGCTGGCGGCACCCGAAGAAGTCGATGGACTGGTACCGCGACACCAAGGCGGCCTTCGCCGCCCTCCCCGAGGCCTGACCAGTCCGGACGGGGACACCTCGAGTGTCGAGATGCACTGAAGACTGC
>JABFXB010000291.1 GCA_013361975.1 Dermatophilaceae bacterium | reverse complement strand
GGGGATCAGGGTCGGCCGGACGGCTTCCTGGGCTCAGAGGTGGTGGCGGTCGCGGCGTCGCCGCACCGGGGCGTTGCGCGCCTCGATAGAGAGGAAGTGCATCACGGCCGACACGACGAGCGGCACGGTGAAGATGGCTGCGACAGGCGGGATCGCGGCCCCGGAGTCATTCGTCAGGAAGCCGATCGCGGCCATGACGATGATCGACCAGAGCCCGCGGTGCATGAGCGGGGCCTCGTCGAGCAGCCGCTTGAGCGGGTCGGTGCGCAGGGCGCCCGGTCGCATCACGACCACCACGACGACGGCCAGGAGCGCTGCAGCGAGGACGAGCAGCACCGGCAGGTGGATCGCCAACGAGACGTTGGCGAGGAACTTGCGTGACATCACGTCCCAGGCGCCGCCGTCGATGACGGTCTGCAGGAAGCGGCCGGGGTGGGACCGCTCGGACTCGGGCCGCCGCCAGTCGAGGTAGCAGACGAGCCCGACGACGAGCCCGGCCGCGACGAGGACGACGAGCACGTTGCGCACCGACGTGCGCCAGCCCATGACACCCATGAGCAGGAAGCCGAGAGCGGGCACGAGCGCGATCGGGCCGCCGAAGTCCGCGCCCCAGGCGGGAAGCACGTCGACGGCCAGGGCGACGCCACCGACGACGACCATCGCGAACACCGCCAGGCGTGGCGCGTTGCGGCGCACCAGCGCGTGCGCCAGAGCCGCGCACAGCATGAGGACGGCGGCGGCATACAGGGCGAACGCGACGTTGCCCATGCCGTAGAAGCGGCCGCCGACGAGCGGCTGGAGCCCGAAGATGGACGAGATCTGCAGGTGCGAGCCGGTGAGCAGGTCGACACCGATGACGCCCGCGGTGATCGCCGACATCGCGGCCAGCGGGCCGAGCGCGGAGCTGCTCCACGGGCCCCTCAGGCACACCAGCGTGATGGCCGCACTGATGACGAAGACCAGCACGAAGAGCATCACCGCGAGCACGATCGTGTCGGTCGACCACCGCCACCACGGGATGAGGTTGGCCAGGAAGGTCGACGCAGGCATCGCCGCCGACAGCAGGCCGACGAGCCGCACCATGCGCAGCACGCGTGCGCGGGTGAGGCGCCGGTTCCAGGGCCGGGCACGGCGCACCACGACCCACAGGACGAGCAGGGCCACGGCGGTGCCAGCCAGCCAGATGACGAGGAAGGGCGCCACGATGCGGTGCATGGCGTCGGCCTTGGTGTCGATGTCGGTGAGCGCGGTCAGCTTGCTCGCAGCCGTCGACTCGCTGTTGTTCGGCGACGGCACGACGCTGAGGGCCCGTCCACCGATCGCGGCGACGGGGTTCACGCCGCCGCGCTGGAGGATCGTCGCGGTGATGTCGGACAGCTGCGCGACCCCGGTGAGGCGGGTCGAGGCCGAGGCGAGCAGGCCCGGGCCGTAGTGCGGACCCGACGCGGTCATCAGCCGCAGCCGCTCCTGCTGGTCACGGTCGGCCAGACCCGCCACGAGCAGGTCGGCCCCGTTGGGCATCGCGTCGATGACCTGCTCGAGACGGCGCTCGATGCCGTTGACCTTCTCCAGGTGCCGTGTCGGGTTCGGGTCGGTCGCGTCGATGGCGCCGACGTCGACGACGCTCACGGGGCACTGGGCCAGGTCGGAGACCAGCGTCGTCGCCTGGAACGGGCTGTAGTTCGCGACCTTGCCGTCCGAGGTCGCGGCGGCGAGACCTGCGCCCGGGCCGATCGCCTGGATGCACGTCTTGCCCGCCGCGAAGCTGTCGCCGAGCATGCCGAGCCGGGCCCGGAACTCCGCCTCGCGCGAGGCCCTGGCGAGCTCGTCGAACCCGATGATCCGGAAGCCCGAGGTCGTGTCACCGGCGACCGACGGCAGCGCGGAACACGTGGGGCGGGCCTCGCTCGTGTCGGGGCCGGCGGCCTCGCCCGCCGAGACCGTGGCCCAGCCGTCGGTGGGGCAGGTCGTCAGGCGCAGGCTCTTGACCGACACCGAGGCAGCGGACCCGTCGCGCAGCAGGCCCCACAGGGTCGGGGTGTCCTCGGCCGAGACGTCGTCCCACGACAGGCCGCCGAGGCCCACCACGACGAGCGACTCGCCGGGTTTCGGCTGCGTCGTCGGGGGCACGGGAACCGTCGTGCGGCCCACGTAGGCAAGGCTGAGACCGGCGACCATCACCAGGAGCAGGACGACGAGCGTCTTGACGGGATGGCGGCGGATCACGGGGGACAGACTACAAACCGGGGCTGTACGCCGA
>JABFXB010000419.1 GCA_013361975.1 Dermatophilaceae bacterium | reverse complement strand
CGCCCGGGAACGTGAGTTCCTTGTCTGCGACCTTGAGTGTCGCGTCCACTGCCTTCGTCACTGTTCCTCGCCTCCTGTCACTCCGGCGCAAAGACGCCGGACGTATCCGCGAGCGACGTTACCCCAGCGGGATCCCCGCTGAGAAAACAGGTCCATCGCGCACGCATCGACCACCCGTCCCCCGTGACGGGCGTGACGCACGAGGTCAGAGACGTTCGCAGGCCGCCGCGATGCGCTCGTCGGTGGCCGTGAGGGCGATGCGCACGTGCCGGGCGCCGGCCGTGCCGTAGAACGCACCCGGTGCGACGAGGATGCCGCGGTCAGCGAGCTCGGAAACCGTTGCCCAGCAGTCCTCTTCGCGGGTCGCCCACAGGTAGAGACCGGCCTCCGAGTGGTCGACGCGAAGGCCCGCCCGGGTGACTGCTGCGAGCAGCTGATCACGCCTGCGGGCGTATGCCGTCCGCTGCGCGTCGACGTGGGCGTCGTCGCGCAGCGCGACCGCCATCGCGTGCTGCACCGGCGCGGGCATGATCATGCCGGCGTGCTTGCGCACCTCGAGGATCGTGCCGATGATCGCCGGGTCGCCGGCGACGAAAGCCGCCCGGTAGCCCGCGAGGTTGGACTGCTTGGAGAGCGAGTAGACGGCGAGCAGACCCGTGTGGTCGCCACCGCTCACGTCGGGATGCAGGACGCTCGGCGTCGAGGTGCCGAACCGCCCCTCGCGCCAGTCGAGCTCGGCGTAGCACTCGTCGCTCGCGACCACGACCCCGTGCGCGCGGGCCCACTCGACGACCTTGCGAAGGTGCTCGACACCGAGCACCTGGCCGTTGGGGTTGCCGGGGCTGTTGAGCCACAACAGCTTCGGGGTGGTGGCAGCCGTGAGCGGCCCGAGGCTGGTCAGCGACTGGGCGACGACGCTCGTGGCCCCCGCGATGCGGGCACCGATGTCGTAGGTCGGGTAGGCGACGGCCGGGATGCCCACGACGTCGCCCGCACGCAGGCCGAGGAGCGTCGGCAGCCAGGCGACGAGCTCCTTGCTGCCGATGGTCGGCAGGACGCCGTCGATGCCGAGGCCCGTGACGCCGCGTCGACGCTCGAACCACTCGACGACGGCCTCGCGGACGTCGGGGGTGCCGACCGTCAGCGGGTAGCCGGGGGCGTCGGCCGCCTCGGCCAGCGCACGGCGTACGACCTCGGGGGTCGGGTCGACCGGGGTGCCGACGGACAGGTCGACGATGCCCCCCGGATGCGCGACCGCTCGCGCCTTGTAGGGCGCGAGCGAGTCCCAGGGGAAGTCAGGAAGGTCGAGCCCTCTGACGGCGAGGGTCACTCGTCGTGCTCCTGCGGGGGCAGGGCCTCGATGAGCGGGTGGTCCTTGTCGATGACGCCGAGCTTCGCCGCGCCACCGGGGCTGCCGAGGTCGTTGAAGAACTCGACGTTGGCGTTGTAGTAGTCGGCCCACTGCTCGGGGACGTCGTCCTCGTAGTAGATCGCCTCGACGGGGCACACGGGCTCGCAGGCGCCGCAGTCGACGCACTCGTCGGGGTGGATGTAGAGCGACCGCCTACCCTCGTAGATGCAGTCGACCGGACACTCCTCGATGCAGGCACGGTCCTTCAGGTCGACGCAAGGCTGGGCGATGACGTAGGTCATGGGGAGCGGGCCTCCTGTGGAGCGTTCGGGAGCGGATGCTGCACCGCCTAGTATGCCGGACATGAACGGCGAGCCCACGCACGGCCCCACCGATGAGACTGGTCCCGAGACCGCTTCCGAGACGGGCCCCGAGACGGGTGCAGCGGGCAACGCCGACACCCCGGGGCACCGGCTCACCGCGGGCCTGACCATCGGCAGCCGCGTCGTCGTCCGCTACCGCCTCGAGGAGGGCCAGGGCGCCGCTGCGACCGACTTCGTCGGCGAGCTCGTCGCGCGCAACACCGACTTCCTCATCGTCGACACGAGGACCGAGCGGGTGAAGCTGATCCGCGCCGACGTGCTCGCCGCCAAGGACGTCCCCCCGCCGGCGAGCCGCGCCGGCCGCCCGCACGAGCGGGTCTCGGCCGACGACCTCGAGAAGCTCATGGCCAAGGGGTGGCAGGCCGTCGACCGCAGCGGGCTGGGCGACTGGGTGCTGCGCGCCTCAGGCGGCTTCACCGGACGCGCCAACTCCGCGCTCGTCGTCGGCGACCCGAGCCTGCCCCTCGACCGGGCGATCGACTTCACCGAGAAGTGGTACGCCGACCGTGACCGCCCCGCGATCTTCCAGGTGCACGGCGAGACCGGCTTCGAGCCCGCCGAGCAGCCCACGGTGGCCGCGCTGCTGGAGCGCGGCTACGTCGTGGGCGGGGGCCACGAGAGCTGGCAGCGCGTGCTCGTCATGACGGGGCCCTCCGCTGGGGTGCCGCCGCTCACCGGGCAGTCCTCTCCCGTCACGGCCGACGCGCAGCTGCAGCTCGACTGGCTGACCGCCTACGCCGAGCAGCGCCCCGTCGTGCCCGGTGCGACCGAGGCGGTGCTCACCGGCAGCGAGGGCCAGCTCTTCCTCTCGGTGCGCGACCCGGCGACGAACGCGATCATCGGCCTGGCCCGGCTGGCGATCCACCCGGGCTGGGCCGGGATCTTCGGCCTCTGGGTGCACCCCGGCCACCGGCGTACGGGCGTGGCCACGACGATCGTGTCGGCGGCTGCCATGGTGGCCCGCGAGAACAACATGCCGGCCATGTACATCCAGGTCTCGGGCGACAACCAGGCGGGGGTCGCGTTCTGGGACGACCTCGGCTTCACGGTGCACCACGAGTACACCTACGTGGCGCGGGCCTCCGCCTGACCGTCGGTCACGGCGGGGTGGCCGCCGGGTTGGTGCAGACGATGTGGTCCTCGGGGATGTAGTGCGTGCGGACCGACTCGCTCTTCACGAGCGTCGTCGTGCCGGTGCGGAACCACTGCCTGGTGACGGTGACGTCGAAGCCAGGGTTCGGCTGCTGCGGGTAGCACTTGAGGCTGTTGCTGCGAATCGTCTTGGGCGGCACGACGTTTCGCCGCGGACCCTTGACCGACTTGATGTCCCAGGTCTTCGTGCTCCAGACACGGCCGTGGACGAAGCCACCCTCGACCCAGGTCTGCAGGAGCATCCCGTGGCCCGTGTCGTTCTTCCACCGGTTGTCCACGCTCGGCCAGTACACCGTCGCCTCGCGGCCTTCCGGGTAGCGCGGGATGAAGAAGGCGTGCGGCGTGAACTCCTGGATGTCGGCCCCGGCGAAGTAGGCCATGTTGTAGATCACGGTCGAGACCTGGCTGATGCCGCCGCCCGTGCCTCGCGTCAACCGGCCGTCGATGATCACGGTGCCGTCGGCGTACCCCTTGTCGGTGGTGCGCTCGCCCAGGATCCCGTTGAGGCTGAAGGTGCCTCCCGGTGGCACGTACGTGCCGTTGATGCGCTTCGTCGCCACGACGAGGTTGTTGGTGCGGGTCGTGTCGTTGGTCGGGAAGGGGCTCTTGAAGTCCACGACCATCGTCGTCACTCCGGCCTTCTGGGCGTCCTGGGTGGTGAACGGCGGGCGCGCGACCGAGGGACTCACGTCGACCGTGCGGTTGGTGCCCGAGATCGCGGCGACGACGCGCTTGCCGAGGGCGTCCTCGTCGACCGCGAGACCGTCCACGGAGGGCACCAGGCGCGGCTTGCCGTTGTTCGCCTCGAAGACCCAGCGAGCGCTGCTCGCCGCGCGCGTCGTCGCCCGCACCTTCGTCGAGACGAGCTTCGTGAGGGCCTGCTCGTCGAACTTCGGCTTGAGCCCGCCCGCGCCATCGGGCACCACGGACACCATCGAGGCGTACTCCGCCGGCGCCAGCATGGCCCGGCTGGCGCCGCTGACGAGCGTCAGGGGCCGCGACATGGCGGTGCTGCCGAACTGGTCGGCGGTCTGCTGGACCGTCTCGGCGCTGACCTGCGGCTCCGTCTCACGGACCGCCGCCGTCGCCTCGGTCGAGTCGGGGAACGCCTTGCGCAGGGCCAGCTTCGTGGCCGCGATGTCGAGCGTGCGTCCGGGCACCGGCAGGTCGACCGCCACCGAGCCGCCCGGGAAGGTCACCCGCCCCTCGACGGGAGCCACGGCCACACTGGGCGCGAGCTTCTCGAGGTAGGCGGTGAGCCGGTCGTCGTCGCCGCTCGTGAGCAGTGGCGCCTCGACGGAGCCGGTCAGCTTGTCCCAGACCCTCCGGGGGTCGAGCGTGAACCCGGTGAGCCCGTCGATCGACCGGTCCGCGTCGACGCTCAGCCCGGCTTCACGCGGCACGACCTGCACGGCGTCGGCGCGGCCCGGCACCGTCAGCGCGATGGGCGTGTCGAGCAGCGAACGGGACCCTTTGTCGATGGCGGCCCGTGCGGCTTCGGGCGTCATGCCACCGACCTGGATGCCACCCACCGACACCGTCGCGGGCACGTGTTCCGACGACCAGGTGCACAGCCCTGCGTAGCCGCCTCCGAGCACGACCACGGCGACGAGGAGGCGCAGCGCGGTGGATCGGCGCTCGCGGCGAGCTTCGCGGTGCGGCACGTACGGGTCGTCGGACATCGGCTCTCCGGTCGGGGATCGGGTGGCACGACGGTAACGCCCACGGAGCGACATTTCGGCGAGGCGCGTCCTCGAGTCGCGTGCCCGTGACGCGATCGTTGCCCTGAGCGTTCTCTCGATCAGGGCAGGCGGGCGACGTCGTGCTCGCGAGATCGAGCATCCGGTGACTACGCGTTCTCTCGATCGGTCAGGCGGGTCAGGCGGGTCAGGCGAGGAGGTCGGTGCCGCGGCGGCCGGTGGGCTGCCAGGTGACGGGGTCGACCTGGCGGAAGCCCTCGCGCGCCGTCGTGCGCACCGCGATGAGGTTCGAGAGGGCGTGCACGTCGTCGCTCGCCACGAGCACCTGGGTCGCGTGGGCCCGCAGGGCGTCGTTCTTCACGGCCCGTGCCGCGTCGTCGTGCACGACGTGGGTCACGGCGTCGTCGTCGACCACCGAGGGCGCGAACGGGTCGTCCGCCCCGGGCACCACGAGCGACGGGGCGTCGGGACCGAGCGCAGCCGCCACTCCCCCGAGCTCCGGGTCGCGCCACCACGCCCCGGTGTCCAGCTGCGCAGGGTCGGCCGACGCGAGCCAGGCGCGGTCCTCGCGCGCCCACCCGATCGGTGTGAGGATCTCGTACGTGCGGGCGGGCAGCTCGGAGGCGTCCAGCAGCTGCAGGGCGCGCCGGGTGACCCGGTGCGTCTGCACGTGGTCGGGGTGCCCGTAGCCGCCGTGCTCGTCGTAGGTGACGACGACGTCGGGCCGCAGCCGCCGCAGCACGTCGGCCACGAGCGCGGCGGCCTCGTCGAGGTCGGCCGCGGCGAAGGCCTCCGCCCGCGCAGCGGCCGGCGACCCGGCCATGCCGGAGTCGCGGTAGCGGGACAGCCGCCCCGTCGGCTCGTCGGCGCCGAGGACGTGCATCGTCGCGCCGATGCGCGACAGGGCTCGCGTCAGCTCGCCGTGCCGGTAGGGGCCGAGCGCGTCGGACGGGTCGCCCTCGAGGTGTGCGAGCGCCGGGGGGATGACCTCGCCCTCCTCGCCGAGCGTGCACGTCAGCACGTGCACGTCGTCGCCGCGCGCCACGTGGTGGGCCATCGTGACGCCACACGTCAGCGTCTCGTCGTCGGGGTGGGCGTGGACGAGGAGCAGGCGCGCCACGGGAGTCCTCTCGGGTCGGTTCGGCGGAGGGCGGTCCGGCAGTCAGCGCACCGACACGGTGGCGAGGTCGACGATGCCGCCGATGCTGTGATCCTCGTAGGACTTGACGCCGGCCCCGTGCAGGTGGAGGGCCTTGGTGGCCGACAGCGCGATGTAGCCACCCTGGCTGCGGATCCGGCTGTCGGCCTGCTCCCAGACCTTGGCCCGGGCGGCGGGGTCTGCCGTCGCGTCGGCCTTGTCGACGAGCGCGTTCACGGCGTCGTCGGAGAAGTAGCCGACGTCCTGGCCCGGGCCGGAGGAGTCGATGTTGATGCGCGGGTCGAAGAGCGCCGGCAGCACGCCGCCCGCCGACGGCCAGTCGGGAGTCCACACGCCACGGAAGACGTCGTAGGAGTTGACCGATGTGGGCTTCTCGATCTCCTCGTAGTACTCCTCCGGAGCGACGCCCTTGAGCTCGACCTCGAAGCCCGCGCGCCCCCACCCGGCGACCAGGGCGGCGTAGGCCTTGTCGGCCAGCACGGAGCGCGCGTAGACGACGCGAAGCTTGACCGGCAGCTTGACGCCTGCCTGCTGGAGCATCCGCCGGGCCGCCTCGGGGTCGCCCTCGACGCCGGTGCCGGCCGGTGGCTCGACCGACTCGGGGTAGACCGCCGGAGACAGGATCGACCAGGTCGGCGTGCCCGCATCCTCGCCGCCCATGGCGGCGACGTAGGTGGCGCGGTTGGTCGAGGTCGCGAGCGCCCGGCGCACGGCAGGGTCGGCCAGCGCCTTGCTGCGCATGTTGACGGCCAGGTAGTCGACGTTGCCCGTGTAGGGGAATGTCAGCCGGGCCTGGAGGTCGGTGCCGGCCTGGTTGCGCAGCGTCGGGCTCGCCTGCACCCACGACACGGCGTACGCGTCGTCGGCCTGCTGGTTGAGCAGCCGCTGGATCACCGTCGACTCGTCGAGCCCCGAGGTGACCTGGATCTCGTCGGGGTAGGCGTGCCGGATCGGGTCGGTGCGCGGGTCCCAGTGCTCGTTGCGCACGAAGGTGCCGCCCTTGCCGACGACCCACGGCGCCTTGAGGCGGTAGGGCCCGCTCGACATGACGGCATACGACGCCTTGTCGGTCTTCGTGTCGGCCGCGGCCTTGCGGGGCGCGAACTCGGGCAGCGCGACGATGTGCGGGAAGTCCGGCTCGGCGTCGCGCAGCTTGAAGGTGACGGTGCGCCCCGTGCACGACACGGCGCGGTCGAAGTCGCCCTGGTGGGCCGTGTCGGAGGGGCCGGCGTAGACCGGCTTCTCGAGGCCCTCGGCCGTGACCCGCGTGGGCATGTCGAGCAGGTAGCTGGCGTAGTTGGTGCCCCCGACGTGGGTGCGCCGGTCGAAGGTGCGGGCCACGCCGTGGCGCACGTCGTCGCAGGTGATGGGCGAGCCGTCCTGCCACTGGAGGCCCTCACGGAGGGTGAAGCTCCAGGAGCGCGCCCCGTCGGACGGCGTGCCCGCATCGGTCGCGAGGTCGCCCTGGATCTCGCGCTGATGCGCCCCGGTGCCGTATGCCGTGAGGCCCCTGGCGAAGGTGCGCTGGGCGAAGAACGCCTCCGGACCGACGTACATCAGCTGCGGGTCCCACGTCGCGATGGTGCCCGCGACGAGGACCTGCAGCGTGCCGCCGGGCTGTCCGCCCGCGCCCGCCGCCCCCGAGACCTGCTCCGCGGATGGGCCGGGCGGGACGGCGCTCTGCGCCGACGTGTCGCCCAGGCCCGTGCACGCCGCGGCACCCGTCGCCAGGAGGGCAGCACCGACCCCAGCGGCCAGTGACCTCCTCAGCCCGCGTCCTACGGCGCGCACCGGTCGATCAGCCCTCGGCCTTCGCCGCCGACCGCGCGCGGGAGGCGGTGCGGGCGCGCTCGCCGGCGTCGAGGACGACCTTGCGGATGCGGACGGTCTCGGGCGTCACCTCGACGCACTCGTCCTCGCGGCAGAACTCGAGGCTCTGCTCGAGGCTGAGCTTGCGCGGCGGCACGATCTTCTCGAAGTTGTCGGAGGAGGAGGCGCGCACGTTGGTGAGCTTCTTCTCCTTCGTGATGTTGACGTCCATGTCGTCGGCGCGGGAGTTCTCGCCGACGATCATGCCCTCGTAGACCTCGGTCGTGGGCTCGACGAAGAGGACGCCGCGCTCCTGCAGGTTGACCATCGCGTACGAGGTGACGACGCCGGTGCGGTCGGAGACCAGGGAGCCGCTCGTGCGGGTCGTGATGGTGCCGAACCACGGCTCGTAGTCCTCGAACACGTGGTGCGCGATGCCGGTGCCGCGCGTCTCGGTGAGGAACTCCGTGCGGAAGCCGATGAGGCCGCGGCTCGGCACGAGGAACTCCATGCGGATCCAGCCGGTGCCGTGGTTGGTCATCTGCTCCATGCGGCCCTTGCGGGCGGCCATGATCTGGGTGATCGCACCGAGGAACTCCTCGGGGGTGTCGATGGTGAGGCGCTCGACGGGCTCGTGGACCTTGCCGTCGACCTCGCGCGTGACGACCTGCGGCTTGCCGACGGTCAGCTCGTAGCCCTCGCGGCGCATCTGCTCGACGAGGATGGCGAGCGCCAGCTCGCCGCGGCCCTGGACCTCCCAGGCGTCGGGGCGCTCGGTCGGCAGGATGCGCAGCGACACGTTGCCGATGAGCTCCTTGTCGAGGCGGTCCTTGACCATGCGGGCGGTGACCTTGGAGCCGCGGACCTTGCCGACCATCGGGCTGGTGTTGGTGCCGATGGTCATCGAGATGGCCGGCTCGTCGACCGTGATGAGCGGCAGCGGGATCGGGTTCTCGGGGTCGGCGAGGGTCTCGCCGATGGTGATCTCGGGGATGCCCGCGACCGCGATGATGTCGCCCGGGCCGGCCTCCTCGGCAGGCTTGCGCTCGAGGGCCTCGGTCATGAGCAGCTCGGTGATCTTGACCCGCTGCTGCGAGCCGTCGTGGCGGCACCACGTGACCTGCTGGCCCTTGCGGATGGTGCCGTTGTGGACGCGCAGCAGCGCGAGGCGTCCGAGGAAGTTGGACGCGTCGAGGTTGGTGACGTGCGCCTGCAGCGGTGCCTCGTCGTCGTAGGTGGGCGCCGGGATGGTCTCGAGGATCGTCTGGAAGAGGGCCTCGAGGTCCTCGCCCTCCGGCAGGCCGCCGTTCTCGGGACGCTCGGTCGACGCGCGGCCGGCCTTGGCGGAGGCGTAGACGATCGGGAAGTCGATCTGCTCCTCGGTGGCGTCAAGGTCGAGGAAGAGCTCGTACGCCTCGTCGACGACCTCGGCGATGCGCGAGTCGGGGCGGTCGACCTTGTTGATGCACAGGATGACCGGCATCTTCGCGGCGAGCGCCTTGCGCAGCACGAAACGGGTCTGCGGGAGCGGGCCCTCGGACGCGTCGACGAGGAGCACGACGCCGTCGACCATCGACAGGCCGCGCTCGACCTCGCCGCCGAAGTCGGCGTGGCCGGGGGTGTCGATGATGTTGATCGTGACGCCGTCGGCGAGACCGCGGTCGGAGGCCGCCTTGCCCGTGTAGTGGATCGCGGTGTTCTTCGCGAGGATCGTGATGCCCTTCTCGCGTTCGAGGTCACCTGAGTCCATCGCGCGCTCGTCGACGTGCTGGTGCTCGCCGAACGCGCCGGCCTGCCAGAGCATCTTGTCGACGAGGGTGGTCTTGCCGTGGTCGACGTGGGCGACGATGGCGACGTTGCGGATGTCCGCGCGGGTCTTCATGGGCATGGGGAACAGTCTCTCAGGGTTTCGGGGGTGGTCCTGACCACCCTTGGGGCCAGTGCTGGGTGTGCAATGAGTGGCAGGAGTGGCAGCGGCGCGCGAGGGTGCCTCACCTGCTGCGGGGCGGTGGTCCGAGCAGGGCCTGGAGCTGCTCGACGATGGGCAGGTCGGCCGGCAGCCAGGCCACGGCGTACAGGTCGTCGAGCTCGAGCCACCGCAGCTCGTCGTGGTCCTCGATGGGCGCCG